>JBKCTR010000849.1:0-3025 GCA_046318755.1 Planctomycetaceae bacterium | reverse complement strand
CGACCTCATATTGAGACGGGTGTTTCTGGTGATTGGCTTCCGTCGAGGATCAATCGCGGCGCGTGCGTTGGGTCTGGAGATTACAGAGGTCAGGACGGCGTCGAAGATCCAGCGGGTTTGCGCTGAAGGCTGACGGCCAATTGTGTGGCGCACCAGTCAGGATTGCCAATCCGGTGCCAACCGGCCCGCACCAACCCGGCTGGACGTTCAGGCCGACTCCGAGACTTCGTTGGCGAAATCCGGAATGGGAGGCTCGGTCAGAAACTTGATTTGGGCTCTGATTGCCGGCATGCCCGGTTCGGGAGTCACGCGCCGGTAACTGCCGTCCGACTGCATCTGCCGGGCCTTGACGTTGTCCCCCAGGTAAGTCGGTACGAGTCCCTCGAGAACCCGCTGTTTGAGCACCGGCTCGATCAGCGGGAACACAATCTCGACCCGTCTGCGGAAGTTGCGAGGCATCCAATCGGCGCTGGCGAGGTAGACCTCGGCCCCAGCCCCTTCGCCAAACACGTAAACGCGACTGTGTTCGAGGAAGCGGTCGAGAATGCTGAAGACACGGATGTTTTCGGAAATCCCCTTCAATCCCGGCCGCAAGCAGCAGCTTCCGCGGACCAGCAGATCGATCTTGACCCCCGCTTGTGATGCCTTGTACAGCGCCTCGATCACTTCAGGGTCGACCAATTGATTGAGCTTCGCAAAGATCCGCCCCCCTTCCCGGGCTTTGGCCCGGACGGCCTCACGGGCAATCAGCTCGAGCACCCGATCCTGAAGAAAGTCGGGTGAGACGATGAAATTCCGCCATTGATAACCAGTGGAATAACCCGTGAGGTAATTGAACAACGCCGAGGCATCCTCGCCGAACGACTCTCGAGCGGTGAACAGCCCGAGATCGGTGTAGAGTTTCGCCGTTGAGGAGTTGTAGTTCCCGGTACCGAGGTGCAGGTAACGACGAATTCGGTCCATGTCGCGGCGTACGACCAGGGTGAGCTTGCAGTGGGTCTTGAGGCTGACGAACCCATAAACCACATGCACTCCCGCCCGTTCCATCTGCCGGGCCCATTTGACGTTCGACTGCTCGTCAAACCGGGCCAGCAGTTCGACCACGGCCGTGACGCTTTTGCCCTTTTCAGCAGCATTGATCAGCGCCCGAATCACCGGGCTCTCGCTGCCGGCCCGGTAGAGGGTCTGCTTGATCGCCAGCACATCGGGGTCTTCTGCCGCCTGTTGCAGAAACTCCACCACGCATTGAAATGATTCGTAGGGGTGGTGGATCAGCACGTCTTTTTTGCGGATGGTCGCGAAGAAGTCGGTCCCTTCCTCGAGGCCCAACGGACGGCGCGGAGTGAATGGTTCATCCCGGAGGTGGGGGAACTTGGGGAGTCCGTGCCATTCCATGAAGGTCGTGAGGTCGAGCGGACCCTGCACGTGGTAGATCTCGGCGTTGCTCAGGCCCAAAGGACGCCGAATGGATTCGACCAACACCTGGTCCGCTCCGGGAGCCACTTCCAATCGCACCACATCCCGATGTCGCAAGGCCTTCAATCCCTCTTCGACCGCCTGGGAAAGATCATGCAGGACTTGGTCTCCGTCGATGTCGAGGTCCGCGTCGCGGGTGATACGGATAGTCGTCCAGCAGACAATTCGCGATCCACTGAAGAGCTGATCGAGACGTGATCCGACCAATTGGTCGAGCAGCACAAAGCTCTCGGATTCCCCGGGCAGACGAATCAGCCGGGGAAGGACAGGGGGAAGGTGCGTGACCGCCAGCAACATGTGTGAGGCACCGGGACGGTAGTGTGCCTGCTCAATCATGGCAGCAATATACAGGCCGCGACTGCGCAGGTGCGGGGTGGGATGGCTGGGATCGATCGCCACCGGGGTCAGCACGGGGAAGACCGTCTGCTGGAAAAGGTTGTCGAGATACACCTGATGGCCAGTTTCCAGTGCAGCCGGGTCGAGTACCCGGATCCCCGCCTGGGCCAGCCCGGGAATCACCTGCTCTCGGAGACAGGCATACTGCCGCTCGACCAAGGCGTGTGTGCGGGCGTGCACCTGCCGGAACTGTTCATGAAGGCTCAGGCTCTCTGGCATCCTGTCTTCGGGGTCGGCCAACCCGTTCATCTGCTCGCGCAGTCCCGAGACGCGCACCATCATGAATTCGTCCAGATTGCTGCTGAAGATGCTCAGAAACTTCAACCGCTCCAGTAGCAGGTTTGTGGGGTCCTCCGCCTCCTCCAGGACCCGCGCGTTGAACTCCAGCCAGCTCAACTCCCGGTTGACAAAGTGCTCGGGGCCAATGGTGACGATAGGCTTCCGATTGCGGACGGGGGGGCTGGCCATGACCTGTTGTGACCGATGTGAGGGGCTGTCTGACGTTTGCCTGAGTCCCGGAGATTCTACTCCACTCTCGTCATGGGGACAGTGTTACCGCCGTGTTTCCGTTGAATATGAAGGTTGTCCCCGGAGTGAACGCAATCCTCCGGCCGATGCGTCACCGGTCAGCCTGAAGACTTTGAGAGACAATTCATTGTCCCAGATTGGCCTGCCTGAAAGAAGAAACCGACTGCCGCGGGACGTGGCGGTGGTGCAAGGGGCTGGCAGCACCGTGCCCACGACTCTTCGAGACGCTCTGGGGTGCAGGTCGACTCCAGGCTCTGGCGATCCCAATCTTGGCGAATCCATTCGTTGCCGATCAGGGAATTCTCCTGCGCCATGGGGCCATACGGTGATTCTGCATTCCGTCGGGTGACGGAGTCGGGTGTTGTCCGCTTCGGCAACAAGGAATCTGATCGTGATGGGGCCACGGGGAGGCTCGATTGGTTGGGCCAATCGGACAGAGTTCATCGTTGTTCTTCAGAAGTCGGCAAAGCTGTTTCCGTTCGGGCTGCGGGGGGCTCCGGTTGCATTTGCGACCAACGCACAGAATTCATGAAGTCCAACTGAGATTGTATTCAAATGAACAGTTTCTGTGGAGTCGTAATTTCCAATTGAACAAAAGCCCAGATTCCCGTTAGAATCCGGCCGC
>JBKCTR010000848.1:0-4803 GCA_046318755.1 Planctomycetaceae bacterium | reverse complement strand
GCTGGAAGACCTGGCCAGCGCTGGACTGCTCGATGAGACACTGGTGGTCTGGAACAGTGAATTCGGCCGGACACCCACCATCAACTCCAGCGGAGGGCGCGATCACTGGGGGCCCTGCAACAGCGTGGTGATGGCGGGGGGAGGTGTGCCGGGAGGGCAGGTCTTCGGCTCGACCGACGACAAGGCGGCCTATCCCACGTCCGACAAAGTGACCCAGGACGACATCGCCGCCACGCTGTATCACCTGCTGGGGCTCGAACCCGAGACTCCCATCCACGACAAGACGGAGCGTCCCTTCCCGATCGCTCTCGGTCAGCCCATCCTCAAGTTGCTGGGGGGGCAGGCACGTCCCGAACCGCGTCCTGAGCCCTCAACCCGGGTCAGCTTGCAGGAATTTGGTCCGTTCGGCCGCATGTTGCGCGAACGGGGCAACCGCTTCCTCACGGTCGCCTTGGGGCATGCCCAGAGCGAGACGCTTTGGGAAGTCGCGGGGTTTTCCGAACCGGCCGGCGACGGGCTGTTGCGGCACCGCTCGCTGAGCGAGACCCCGGCCCGGGTGAAGTTCAAGGGTTTCTATTACAACCACTTCGATTACGGCTGGTTGATTGTCCGCCTCGCCGATCCCGCGAAACTCGCCGGCACAAGACTGCAGATTGGCTCGACTGTCATTCCGATTCCCGACACGCTTGATCCCAGCCAACGACGGTCGATCTGGCAGATTCCCCTCCCTCGGGGATTGATGGGCAGCTTGTCGACCCTCGAGATTTCTCTACAAGCCCCCGGCTGGCAAGTGACCGATCTCGCCGTCGTGGGAGATGAGATCCGCGATGAGCACCTGGCACTGCTGGATTCCTCATGGGTGTAACGTCTCTTCTTGAAGCCGCGCAACTGGCCCGATTCCTGGAGCGATTTCCCCGACTGCACATCGGCCTGCTGGGTGATCTGTTCCTGGACAAGTATCTGGATCTCGGTCATCAGTTGACGGAGATCTCGATCGAGACGGGGCAGGAGGCCTATCAAGTGGTTCGTACCCGTTGCTATCCCGGGGCAGGGGGGACGGTCTTGAATAATCTGCGGGCCCTGGGGGTGGGGCGGCTGAGCGCCATTTCGGTGATTGGGGACGATGGCGAAGGTTACGAATTGCTGCGGGAGCTGCATCAACGCGACGTCGAGACGACGGGGGTCTTGGTGCGCTCGGACCGCATGACCCCCACTTACACGAAGCCCATGTTGTCTCAACCGGGGGATGTCCCCCGCGAATTGAATCGCTTGGACATCAAAAATCGGACCCCTCCCTCCCCCGAGATTGATGCTGCGGTGATTGCCGAACTGCGGCGGCAAGCGGGGGATTGGGATGCTTTGATCGTCGCCGACCAGGTGACCGAGCGGAATCGGGGAGTGGTCACGGACGCCGTGCGTGATGAGTTGGCGCGACTGGCGGAGGTCCATCCGCAACTTCTGATCTTCGCCGACAGCCGTTCGCACCTGAAGCTGTTCCGTAATGTCATTGTGAAGCCGAATCGCAGTGAGCTGCTGGGCCCGGATCATCCGGGGTTGGAAGGGGGGCTGGCTCCGGTGACTTTGGCTGCCAAGGAATTGGCCCGGGCGACTTCGCGCCCGGTTTACACCACGCTGGGGCCGAATGGAATTTTGGTTACGGATGGGATGAACCCCCGACACATTCCCGGTGTCTGTGTATCGGGGCCGATCGACATTGTGGGTGCGGGAGACAGTACCACGGCGGGAATTGTGGCGACACTGGCGGCGGGCGGAACGGCGGAGCAGGCGGCGACCGTGGGCTGCCTGGTGGCGTCGATTACGATCCAGCAACTGGGAGTGACCGGCACCGCGACCCCAGCGCAGGTGCAGGCCCGGCTGGTCGAGGGGGTTCGCAGTCAAACTCTGGATCCGTACGCGTCTTGAGCCCAACGGAGTGGCCTTTGAATGAGCCAAGATTGACGGTGTAGGGTCGCGAGTCGTACTGCATTTGGTGGTTGTTGCAGCAGGCGGGGCAAGGCCCCTCCCCACGGAAGCTACCTCTGCCCCCGATCGATTTGTTTACAACTGGGTTTTCGGGCGATAAAATCCTGGGTGTGTGTGGTGACTGTAGCTCAGTTGGTTAGAGCACCAGATTGTGGATCTGGGGGTCGCGGGTTCAAGCCCCGTCAGTCACCCTTGACGTAAGTCGTTTGTGGAAAATGAGTTGGGGATTCCCTCTTGGCAGGGCTGGCAACTCTTTTGAGGGGTTGCAAACCTCCTTGAGTGCCAATGGTAGTGCGCTCGTGGTTGGGATATCTTCGACCTTATCAATTCCGGCGGCAGCATCTTTCGGCGACATGGCCGAGGTTTCCGTCTGGTGCAGGTCTCCCCATCGATTGTGGGCCCGAAAAGGTCTTCCGGTGACCCTTCGCTTCCGGCCGAACTGTGCGATTTGGGCTTGGAAATGCCCGTTTCTGAGGAACAACCAAGTCAAGATTGACATGCTGTTCGAACTCCCTGTGATCCTCTGTGGGGATACAATCCCTAGTGGTGATTGTGCCGGTAGTAATGAGTTTTCCCCAAAATATGGTTTTTCTTTGACAGGTGAATTTGTCTGTCGTTATCATTCGCCCATCTAATCCGGGACCAACTGATTGTCCTCCCGGGTTGGGTTCTGATCCGCGTGTGGGATGGTCCCACCCGGCGAACCGAAGGATTGGTTCGGAACCTGGTTGCTCCCTTGGGTTTGTCCACACAACGAGTGGCGGGCCTTGTGGAGAACAGCTCTCGGAGAAGATGTTCAGGGATGAGCGTCGCGTGCCACTACCACACAGTCGTTCCATGGCTCTCCGCCCGTGTCGGTGTCGAAGGCTTGGTGTTTGACTCTGGTGAGGCCAAGAGCAGAACACCCCCCGGGTACGCCGGTGCTTTGGCACTGGTCCGCTTGCGGGTGGGCGTGTTTCTCCTCCTTCGCAGGTCCTGAGCAGTACTTGCTCTCGAGTGACAGGCTTCCGGGGCTCTCGCCCGCCTCCCTGGAGAGGTGGTGTGGAAGGCCGATTCCAGTCCCTCGGTCCGCCGGCCTCGCAATCGGGCCTGTTGCCTGGTTGTGGCCGCCGATCGAGACCGACTTCCTGCTTCCTCCCGATCTGTCGCAAAGGATTGCACATGTCCAACAAGCCCCTGATTGGTGTCAACGGAGATTTCCGCCCCGCTCGCAAGGATGCGATCGCCCTCAGTTGGTTCAACACCGGCTATTACGACTCGATCTCGGCCACCCGGTTGAAGACTGGCAACCGCGAGACCGACTTCATCAACCCGATCCCCGTGCTGCTGCCCCCCCTCGCCGACGACAATGATCTGCGACAGATGTTGCAGATGCTCGACGGCATCGTGCTCTCGGGATGTGCCCAGGATCTCGATCCGGTCCGTCTGGGGATGGAGAAGCACCCCCACACCCGTCCCATGCCCTCGCGCCGGGAAGACTTCGATCGTCGTCTCTGCCGGATGGCGGTCGAGATGCGGATGCCGATTCTCGCGATTGGCGGTGGCATGCAGCTCTTGAACGTCATTTGCGGTGGCACCATTTACCAACATGTGATGGAAGACTGCCCCAAGGCGCTTCATCATCACGACAATGTCGAGACGAACCTTCGGCACATCCTGAACATCGTTCCCGGCACCCGGATGGACAAGATGTACGGCCCAGGCGAAATTCGGGTGAACAGCAATCACCACCAGGCGGTGAACACCGTGGCCAAGGGCTTTATGGTGTCGGCGACCGCGCCGGACGGCGTGGTGGAGGCCATTGAATCGACCGATCCCAACTGGTTCGCGGTTGGTGTGCAGTGGCACCCTGAGAATGAAACCGCTTCGGCCCTCGACATGCAGGTGTTCGAGCAATTCCTGCAATCGGTGGTTGCTCAGAAGGAGCCGGTCATCATTCGGTTGCCGAAGGCTGCGTAGCAGTGCTGTTCGTTTTGGACACGGCTTCGAGCACCCCGCCGGAGGCATCTGGCGGGGTGTTTTTCTTGTTTCGGTGCGAGGTCTGACGGATTCGACGGGGTTGGGGCTTCTTGGTGAAGGGCGCAGTCCTGCGTCGAAGTTTCATGCCGTGTGCGGATGTGTGATCGCAGAAAACCTGTCATCCGCACGCAACGGCAGGCGACTGAGGCTGCAGTCCTCATTGGCCACATTCAAAATCATTCAACCAAAATCATTCAACACGGTGTGACGGGGGAGAATTCGCCATGGCTGTCCGTGTTCCGTTGATTGGTGATGTCCTTCAGGCTTTCTGGTGTCATGCTTGAGGCAACTGGCGTGACGGATGAGCTGTGCCGGGAGAATGAACTGATCGTGCATGTTTCCAGTCACCAACCCACGCTGGAGGATGGGCCGAAGCGACGCTGCTCTGTTGGCCAGAGCATACGCATTTTCTTTTGGCGAAGATACACTCGTTGCGAGACGGAATCGACTGCGATTGCCTGCTCCAGCGGCATTGACTCGGTCTCTGAGCCACCCAGACGCGGTTGGGGAGAGCGTCAACCCGTAGTGTCTCTGCTCTGGTTTGGTCAATGACCGTCGTGAGGGCGGCAATCTCACACCTCACCTGAATTCCTCTGGCCCTGCACCTTGTGAGCCTCCATGTCTCCCAACTCCCCGACTGCTTCGAGGTGTTTTCCCATCGACTGGTGTCGGTCTCAGTTTCCGGCTCTGACACGGGAGATTGGCGGGCGGCCCGCGGTATTCTTCGATGGCCCGGCCGGTAGCCAGACGCCCGAGTGTGTCATTGAGGCCACCGCCCACTACCTGCGCCACACCAACGCC
>JBKCTR010000847.1:0-3296 GCA_046318755.1 Planctomycetaceae bacterium | reverse complement strand
ATTGGCGGGCAGGAGATCGCGGCCAACAGACCAGCGGGGGCTGAAAGCTCCACAAAAACCGGGGTACGGTCGCATGGCACCCGATTGGGCACGAGGTTTGCCTTGGTTCCCAGCAGCGGTGTGATCCGGGGCCCGACCCGAAAAGCAGGACCTGCGGCGTATGACCGGGGGCACCGTGGTGTTTCACAGATGCTGGCGGAGGCTTGTGGAGAGCTTGGCTGGTGTCTGGCCTCTGAGATGAGTGCCCAGATGAGTTCACTGTCGATGGTGCCGGTGGGAGTGACGGGAGACGCAACAGACCGCGGCCTTGTGCCGTCGCGAACTTCGATCTGGGATGATCCACGTCTGCAGCCTAGCCCAGTGCGGGCGACCACTCCGCCGCTGCAAGTGGCGCTGTTTGCGGCGTTGTGGCTGTTGATCGGGCTGATTTCGGCCTACGACACCTATCTGACGGTACGGTTCGAGGAATCGCTGGAGATGATGGAGTGCAATCCGATCGCGTTGTGGCTGCTGGCGTATGACGAATGGAGTGCCGCCACCCTGGTTGGGCTGAAGTTTCTGGGCTCGATGACGGTGTTGGGGGCACTTGGTGTCTGTTTCCTGCTGCAGCCCCGCTGGGGGTTGACCATCACCCTCTCGATCGCGGTGTTGCAGGGAGCGTTGTTGGGGTTTCTGGCGTTGGGATAGGGACGGGCCAGCGCGGGGCGGCTTGGGGTCGACGGGGTATCCCTTGACCCACTGGTCGGGTAAGATCCGCCAACGGCCCCGAGGGTCTGGAGCAGGTCTCGGGGATCGGCGTTGAATCGATCAGGACCACCCGAATGACAATCGAATTTTCCTGTCCCGAGTGTGGCAAGCCCCTGTCGACGACAGATGACAAGGCGGGACGATCGGCCAAGTGTCCGGGCTGCGGCGAGCGGCTGACCGTCCCGGGTCGAATTCCCCCCGCGACCGAATCGGATCTCGAAAACACCCTCCCGTCCGCTGGTGGATTTGCTGGTTCCTTTTCCGAGGAACAACCACAGAGCGATTCGGTTCGCAAGCCCTGCCCGGTGTGTGGCGAATTGATTCTCGCCCAGGCCAGAGTCTGCCGGTTCTGCGGTGAGCAATTCGCCGGAGTCGCGAAGGAAGAGCCTGAGGGGCTGCGGGCCGATCTCGGAGTCATCTGGGAGCAGGCCTGGGAGGTCTACAAGAATAATCTGGGACTGTCTGTGGGGCTCTATGTACTGACGATTCTGATCCAGTTCGCGGCCAACCTGCCGCAACAGGCACTGAACGTCGCCCAAAGGCAGTTGGACCTGAATCCACTGATCTACGGACCCTCGATGCTGGCGGCAGTCTTGTTGTCGAACGGGGTGCAGTTCTGGCTGGGGGCGGGCTACGCACACTGCATGTTGAAGCTGGCCCGGGGAGACGTGCCGCAGATCGCCGAGTTGTTCTGGGGAGGGCGGTGGTTTTGGCGAACGGTGGGCAGCGGGATCGTGTTTGTTCTGGCGGTGAGTCTGGGGACACTGCTGTGCATCCTTCCGGGGATCTTCATCGCCTTGCGATTGTGGCCCTACCTGTATTTCATTGTGGATGAGGACGATGGTGTCACCGATGCCTTCAACCGCTCCTGGAATCTGACCAGAGACCAGTATGGACTGGGGTTGTTGCTGGGGCTGTGCGCCATCGGCTTGAACCTCGCCGGGGTCCTGATGTTGTGCGTGGGGGTACTGTTCACGTTCCCTCTGACCGCCCTGTTGGCCGCCATGACTTACCTGGCGTTGCGTGCCGATTTTCGCCGCAAGGCCCGGGACGTGGCCCCGGACGAATCCATCGCCTAGCGACCTGGGACGGCGAATCTTTCTCTCGAATCTTCTCTCGGACTTCAATTCATGGCCATCGAATTTTCCTGCCCCCACTGTCAGAAGTTTCTCTCGACCAGTGAAGACAAAGCCGGGCGTTCGGCGAAATGCCCCGGGTGCGGCGAACGGGTGACCGTTCCCTCGGCAACCGCCCCCCCGGCGATCGACGAGGACTGGGAGGTTTCCACCGAAGAGCTGCGCCGGACCCTGCCGGGGCGTTCCACGCGGCGCGGACCGGCCGTCGACTCGGACACGGACGAGCTGCGGGAACGCCACCCCTGCCCGATGTGCGGCGAGAGCATTCTGGTGGCGGCGGTGAAGTGCCGGCATTGCGGTGAACTGCTGGAGAGTGCCTGGAACGACGAAGAGTCGGTGCAGGGGCCCCGTGAGGTGACGGCGGGCAATGTGTTTGAGAACGCCTGGCGCATTTTTCAGAACCATGCGGGACTGTTGATTGGCTCGTGGGTCTTGTCGACGTTCATTCAGTTCGCCTTCTATGTCGGTGTTGTGGTGTTGGTGTCGCTGCTGGCGAGGGGACAACCCCAAGGGAATCCCCCCGAGGCTGCGATCGCTCTGATCTTCCTGCCCGGGATGCTGCTGTTCATGCTGCTGAGCATGTTCCTGACCCTGGGTCAACTGCGGCTGAACCTGAATGTCGCCCGGGGGCGAACCGCCAGCCTGTCTGACCTGTTCTCGGGGGGGCCGGATCTGCTGCCCGCGATCGGCGCCGCCCTGGTCTTCATGCCGATCTATGTGTTCGGGTTCATGCTGTGTGTCTTGCCCGGGATCTTCGCTTTGATGGCCCTCTGGCCGATGGGGTTTCTGGTCGTCGACCAACGGTTGGGACCCATCGAGGCCCTGCAGCGGGCGTGGCTGATCACCAAGCCCAACCTGGCGGCCATTCTGCTGATGGGACTGATCATGTTCGGACTGCAGTTGTTGGGGGTGATCACCTGCTACGTGGGGATGATCGTGACCATTCCGCTGATCCTCTTGATGTTCACCGTCGGCTATCTGATGATGAGCGGACAACGCATCACCCGAGACTGATGGTTGTGCCGTGTTCTGACGTGAAGATCGGCCCCTGGCCAGCACCTCGCGTTTCCCTCCGCTTGTTCCCTCGACAGACTGCCTGCTCTGTATGACCTTCTCGCTCCCGTTGCCCGCCCAGACCGCGCAGGAAGAATTCCTGCGGCACATCTTCGTCCGCGACCAGATGGCCGAGTGGTCGAAGCACCCGCTCATCATGGAGAAGGCCGATGGGGTGCTGTAGTGGGACATTCACGGCAAGCGGTACCTCGACGGGATTGCCGTGATCTACACCGTGGCGGTGGGCCACAACAACCGGCGGGTGATCGACGCGATCCGGCAGCAGCTCGACGTGCTGCACTTCTCGCCCCCCATGCATGGCACCAATCCGGTGGCGGTGCAGCTGGCCAACCTGTTGGC
>JBKCTR010000846.1:0-8469 GCA_046318755.1 Planctomycetaceae bacterium | reverse complement strand
GGAACAATCGGCCGTCGCTGTCTTATGTCTTCTCGGGAATGTTCGTGGGGCCGACCAGTCAGGCACCGCGCGTCGACGAGGCCCGGCATGAGAATCTCTACGAGTTGGAGACCGCCTTCGCGCAGATTCCGCGGGGTGAGGCGGTGCCCCCCTGGCTCGTGGATCGGGTCTTTCGGCACCTGCTGGTCGATCTGACCGGAAACACGCACCGTTCCGAGTTTTGCATCGACAAGCTGTACTCGCCCGACAGTGCATCGGGCCGCCTGGGGCTGGTGGAACTGCGGGCCTTCGAGATGCCGCCCCACGAACGGATGAGTCTCGTGCAGCAGTTGTTGGTCCGCTCGATGGTCGCGTGGTTCTGGGAGCAGCCGTATGAACGTCCGCTGATTCACTGGGGAACCCGGCTGCATGACCAGTTCCTGTTGCCTCATCACCTGGGGAACGATCTGCAGGAAGTGGTCGAGGATCTGCAGCAGGCCGGGTTCGACTTTGACCCGCTCTGGTTTCAGCCCCACCTCGAGTTTCGTTGTCCCAAGATTGGCGAGGTGACCCGGCGGGGGGTGACGCTCGAACTGCGCCAGGCGATTGAGCCGTGGCATGTCTTGGGAGAAGAATCGACCTCCAGCGGCACCGCCCGGTACGTGGATTCGTCGGTGGAACGGGTGGAGGTCAAGGTGCGGGGGTTGACCGACTCCCGGCATGTGATCTCGTGCAACGGCCGCCGGGTGCCGTTGACCCCCACGGGGAACGAGGGGGAATTCGTCGCCGGGGTCCGCTTCCGGGCGTGGCAGCCCCCGTCGTGCCTGCATCCCACGATTGGAGTGCAGGTACCCCTGGTGTTCGACCTGATTGACACCTGGAATGAGCGTTCTGTGGGGGGCTGTACGTGGCATGTCGCGCATCCGGGAGGGTTGAATTCTGATACATTCCCCGTGAACGCGTTCGCCGCGGAAACGCGTCGTGCGGCGCGATTTCTGCCGATTGGACACACTCCGGGACCCTGTGCGATTCCCCCGGCGGAGTTGAACCCGGCCTACCCCAACACCCTCGATCTGCGGCGACCCGCCGATCCGAAGATTCTGGGGTTGCCCTAGTTCCGGACATTGAACATGACGACACCCACCGGTCGGGAAGGCGCCCTTCCGCCCGGAGACAGCCCTTGGCACTACCTGCCCATTCCCGGTCGATATGACGAACTCCAGGACAGCGAAGGAGCGGTCCGACCGGGATGGCGTCGGTTTTGGGAGAGCCTGACGTCTCTCGAACCGGCCGTGCTGGGACAGCGGGAGGAGCAGGCTCGCCGGCTGCTGCGGGAAAACGGGGTCACGTACAACGTCTACGGTGCCGCGAAGGATCTCGATCGCCCCTGGCTGCTCGACCCGTTGCCGGTTCTGATGATGGAGGACGAGTGGTCGCGTCTGGCGGCCGCCCTGCGCCAACGGCTGCGATTGCTCAACTTGCTGGCCCGCGATCTGTATGGATCCCAGCAACTGCTGCGGTGGGGAATTCTTCCCGGGGAGGCCCTTCACGAACACCCCGGCTACCTGTTGCCTTGCCACGGAATGATTCCTCCCGATGGCATTTTCCTGAATTGGTACGCGGCCCAGTTGGCACGCGACACGACCGGGGAATGGCGGGTGTTGGGAGATCGCACCCAGGGACCGTCGGGAGCGGGCTACGCGGTCGAAAATCGGCTGGTGGTGTCACGCACGCTGCCGCAAGACTTCCACAGCCTGAATGTGGTCCGCCTCGCCAGCTACTTTCTGACGCTGAAGAACTCGCTGTCGAGATTGGGAGGAAGCCTGTCTGGCAATCCCCGAATTGTGGTCCTGACACCCGGGCCGCGCAGTTCCCGCTTCTTCGAAGATGTCTACCTCTCCCGCTACCTGGGCTACACCCTGGTGGAAGGGGGCGATCTGACGGTCCGGGGGGAAGGGGTGTTCCTCAAGACCCTGGGGGGGCTGCTCCCCGTGCATGTGATTCTGCGCCGGCTCGCCGACAGCGACTGCGATCCGCTGGAACTTCGCCCGGATTCCTACCTGGGGGTGCCCGCCCTGACTCAGGCGGTGCGGTCTGGGCAGGTGCTGGTGGTGAATCCCCTGGGAGGGGGTGTGCTCGAAGCCCCGATTCTGCAGGCGCTGCTCCCCCGGCTGTGCCGCCATCTGCTGAGTGAGGAACTGCAGTTGCGGGCCAGTGACACCTGGTGGTGCGGCCTGCCCGAGGACCGGCTGTTTGTGGAATCGCATCTGCAAGAGCTGCTGATTCGCCCCGCCTTCCAAAGCCGCGGCAAGACCCTGGTGGGATGGCAACTGTCGTCTCAGGAACGGTCCGAGTTGTTGGCTCGCATTCGCGCACGGCCCACGCGGTTCATCGCCCAGCGCCCCGTCGAGGGCTCCACTGTGCCGGTCTGGTCGGAGCGCCAATTGCAACCCTGGCACCTCACGCTGCGGACCTTCGCGGTGTACAACGGCGAAGATTACGACATTCTGCCGGGGGGGCTGTGCCGGGTCGCACCGGTCTCAGAGCTGCTGGTGGAATCGATGGCGGCGGGGCAGCGAAGCAAGGATCTGTGGATCTTGTCGGAGCAGCCGGTGAAGACCGTCACCCTGCTGCGGCCTCATGTTCCCGCGCTGCAACTGCGCCGCAGCCCGAATGATCTTCCCAGCCGGGCGGCCGACTACCTGTTCTGGCTGGGCCGTCTGACGGAACGGGCGGAGGGGGCCATTCGACATCTGCGGGGGATTGTGGCCCGCATGACGACCGAAGTGGAACCGGCGGGGCTTCCCGAAATGCGGTTGCTGGTCAGTTCGCTGTGTGATCCGGGGCAGTCGCCGCTGGAGCTGGTGAATCCTCCCGCCGACTGGACGCAGATTCGCGAGGAACTCTGGTCGTTTCTCACCGATGCCAACCGCCTGGGAAGCCTGGCGGAGACGCTCGAATCGGCCCGCCGGACCGCTTCGGTGGTGCGCGACCGGGTGGCCATCGATGCCTGGCGCATTCTGCATCAGATGGAACTGGGCGATGTGCGGAACGAGGGGGTGGCCGATCCCGCCCGGCTGCTGATGCGGCTGAACCAACTGCTGATTCTCTGCTCGGCCTTCAGTGGGTTGGCGGCGGAAAGCATGACGCGTGGACCGGGTTGGCTGTTCCTCGACATGGGGCGGCGCATCGAGCGGGCGCTGCACACGCTGCGCGTCATTCGTGGGCTGATGGTCGATTCGACTGTGGAGCCGCTCCCCTGCCTCGAGGCGATTCTGGAAATTGCCGACAGCTCGATGACGTACCGCTATCGCTACCTCAGCACACTGCAGTTGGCGCCGGTTCTCGACCTGATTCTCGTCGATGAAACCAACCCCCGTTCCGTCATCTTCCAGATGCTCGCCCTGGGGGAGCATGCCCGCCGTCTGGAAGAGTTGTGTCCCACGCGTCCGGGCGATCCCAGCCGGTTGAGAGCGACGTTTGACCTGCTCTCGGAACTGCGTCTGGCCGACATCGAGGCGCTGTGTGACGTCGATCGGAGACAGGACCGGGACAGCCTGGCGCGGCGACTGGATGAATGGTCGGCCGCCCTGCGGGATTTGTCGGAAGACATTACCCATGCCTTCCTCAGCCACACCGTCGCCCCCCGCCAGTTGACCGAACTCCAAAGCGCGAACCTCGGGTGACATTGATGTTCTACCAGGTGCGGCACACCACCACCTATCTCTATTCGGATGCCGTGGTTCTCTGTCAGAACCAGGCCCGGTTGTCTCCTCAGACCGCCCCGGGCCAGACGCGGCATTCTTTCTCATTGGACATCAGTCCCGAACCTTCGGTTCGACGCCGTTGGACCGATGCCTTCCAGAACGAGGTGTGGTACTTCTCGATCGAAGTGCCCCATCACCGGCTGCAGGTGACCAGCCGCGCGCTGGTCGAGCGGCTTCCCGCCGAACCGGTCGTGGCCTGGGCCACCCTCCCTTGGGAGCAGACGCGCGACCTGCTGGCCCGTCCCCAAGGAGTGGCCGAGCGTCTGGCCGGGCAGTTCCGGGTGGAATCTCCCTTCATCATGGAGCTTCCCGAGGCGCGCGACTACGCTCTGCAGAGCTTCTTGCCGGGCCGCCCGATCCTCGAGGCGTCACTCGATCTCACCCGGCGAATCCATGCCGATTTTCATTATTCCCCCGCCACCACCGCCGTCTCGACCCCCACCCGCGAGGTCTTCCTCTCGCGGCGGGGGGTCTGTCAGGACTTCGCCCATCTGCAGATTACCTGTCTGCGGTCGCTGGGTCTCGCCGCCCGGTATGTCAGCGGTTATTTGGTCACCGTGCCGCCGCCTGGCAAAGCGCGGCTGGTGGGGGCCGACGCCTCGCACGCCTGGCTGTCGGTGTTTGTGCCGGGCTCGGGCTGGATCGATCTCGACCCCACCAACAACCTCATCCCCGGCACCCGGCACGTGACGATCGGCTGGGGGCGGGATTACGGCGATGTCTGCCCCATCAAGGGGGTGTTCACCGGAGGGGGCGGTCAGTCGATCGCCGTGGCGGTCGATGTCGAACCGGTCGAGATGTCGTCCCTCGCCAGCGATCTCGCCGACGAGGTGACGGTCACTCCCGAGTAGCGCGCGTCCCGGTTGTGGGGGACATTCCGCTGGTGTTCGCGCGGGCTGCCCCCCCCTCGAGGCGCCGCTCAGTTCAGGCCGCGACGCTTGAGTTCGGCCACCACGTTCCGAACGATGGCGTCGATTTCCGTGCGATCGGGCTGGGCACCGGGGCGAACGGGACAGCCCCCAACCGGCTGGTCGGTGAAGCCGTGTTCCGAGAGCAGGCACTGCAGGGTCTGGCTGAGGGCGTTCAGGTCGGTCCGTTGTTCAGGCGACATGGGCTGCCGACCCTCGCCGAGTGTGAACCCTCTCAGGCTGGCCGCGGCGCGGAACCCGTTGGGGAACTCGGCTGAATAGATCATGGTGTCGAACAGGGTGACGAGGTCGTATTGGACCTTGCGGGCTTCATCCAGTCGGCCGGCCAGAGTGAGGTCGTACAGCTTGCGGGTGATCTCGGGGACCACGCCCGACGTGGCGTTGGTTCCGCCATCGCAGCCGATCAACAGCAGGGGCATCAGGGCGGCGTCCCACCCGGTGAGGAAGCTGAAGTCGGGCCGGTTGGGCCGGACCGCCTTGATCATGCGAATCATGTGGGGGATGTCCCCGGACGAATCCTTGATGGCGACAATCTTGGGGAAATTCTCGCTCAGCTTCTGGACCGTGGGAACGTCGATCGGGCTGGCGAACAGGGGGATGTTGTAGAGCGTGACATCGATGGGGGTGTGCTTGCCGATCTCGGCGAAGTAGGCATAGACCGAAGCCGGGCTCAGCTTGTAATAGAACGGGGCGACAATCGCGACCGCCCGGACGCCCAGTTGGTGATAGTACTCGCACGCCCGCAGGGTCTCTTTGACGTTGGCTTCGGCCGCCCCCGCCAGAATGGGGACCCGATTGCGGGTCTGATCGGCGACGATCTCGATGATCCGGCGGCGTTCTTCCACGGTGAAGCGGGTGAATTCGCCCGTGGAGCCATTGGGGTAGAGCCCATGCACTCCCCGTTCGATCAGCCAGTCGACATAACGCCGCAACTCGGCCTCGTTGATGTCACCCCGGGCGTCGAGCGGAACCAGATTGGGGGTGAAGATGCCTGTCAAACGCGAGGAGGAGCCGGGCATGGGATCAAGTGTCGAGGGGCCAGATCAGGGTCAAGACCGCGCTGCATCCCACGGGGCTGGTGACCCGCAGAATGGCTTGATGCAGTGTGGCGATCCGCCACGCTTTCGCCAACCCAAACCCTAAACCTCGCCCAGCCTGCCGACCCGAAAAAAACGGATCAAACAGGTGCTCCAGTTCGTGGGCCTGCAGTCCGCGGCCGGTGTCTGTCCAAACCCATCGGGCGGCGGGCCTCCCTTCGTGCAGGATTTGGCCTCCCTCCAGCACGACCTGTCCTCCCCCGGCGGCCGCCTCGATTGAATTCCGCGTCAATTCACTGAAAAGTGTGCGGGTGTGCGCTGGGTCGCCCAGAACTGGCAGGGGACCGGAGGAACGCAGCGACAGGCGGCAGTCCTTCTGGTGTGCCTCGCTGGCGAGCTTGGAGACGACGACCTCGGCCACCCCCTGCAGGTCGAGCCGGATGGGGCGCGGCTGGGGAGGTCGGGCGAACAGCATCAGGTCGCCGATCATATCCCGAATCCGCAGCGCCTGGGCCCCGATCGTCTGCAGGGCCTGGATGCGGTCGGGATCCCGTTCCCCCGGCAACAGTTGCTGGACGTGGCCCGAGATGGTGGCGACCGGATTGTTGAGTTCGTGTCCCGCACCAGCGGCCAATTCGGCCAGGGCGCGCAGTTTCTCGTCGAGAGCCCTGGAGGGGTCGGGATTCACGTCTGAAGCACTCTTCCAAAGGCAGAACCCGGCGGCTGGGCCACCGGGTTCTGGGTCGTGAATTCAAAGGGAGCGGGGAGGCTCCCCCGGATTGGGGTCCGGAGCAATTCCCCCGGCCCCTTCGCAGCCAGGAACCGCCACCGCGCGATTCCTGGCCGAGCGCTCGCAGCCGCTGCCGCAGATCATGCTGTCCGCTGATCAGCGGGCGACGGCCGGTTCGACTTCGAGCTGGCGGAACATGGTTTCCACCAGATGATCGAGTTCAAACGGCTTCTGCAGAAACTCATTGGCCCCGGCGGCCAACAATTCGGAGATCTTGTCTTCCTCGACCATGCCGCTGATGCAGATCACCCGCACATCGCTCAGGCTGGCGTCGCCGCGGATGCGCTGGCAGACCTCTTTGCCATTGATGTCGGGCAGCATCACGTCCAGCACAACCACGTCGGGATGGTACTCTTTGACCATCATGCCGGCTTCAAACCCATTGTTCGCCACCCGGACCTCGAAGCGTCCATCGGCCTCGAGGTGGTCGCGAATCAACTCGACCAATTCGATGTCGTCATCCACCAACAGCGCCTTGCGCTTGCCGCTTTCGAGGGCGTCGGTGGGAATGCCGTTTTCCTTCATGAACTTGTAGAGAATATCGCGGGGGATGCGGCGGAACTTCGATCCGGGCACCCGGAACCCCTTGAGCTGTCCCGAGTCGAAGCAGCGAATGATGGTCTGCTGCGAGACCTTGCAGATTCGGGCAGCCTCACCCGTTGTGTAAACGGTCTTCATGTTGCTCATGCGAACATCCTTTTCGGTCGCCCCCACTGGGGGACAACTTGCACTGGCGGTGGGAGGAATCCATTCCGGCCCACCAGTTCCAGACTCCACCTCTGGAACCGACGGGACCACTCAGGGACAGTTGGTCGTTGACACAGACTTTACCAATTACGGGCTTTATACCGACTTTACCAGCCTTACCACGGGTGCCGATTGTATTCATTCCCGGAAGCTGGTCAAGATGGGTTGTCAGCTTGGAGTTCCAGCGACTGGCTACCTGAACGGACGTAAAGAAGCAGGATGGCGATGTCGGCGGGTGTGATCCCGCTGATTCGCCCCGCCTGCCCCACATTCCGCGGCTGAATTCTCCCGAATTTCTGCTTTGCCTCGGCCCGCAGTTGCGGAACCGCGTGGTAGTTGAAGTTCGCGGGAATGGGCCAGTCGGTCACCTGCAGATGGCGGGCGATCTGGGCCTCCTGGCGACGCAGGTAACCGGCGTATTTGGCGTCGATTTCGACCTGTTCCGCCCCCCGCGGCGTGAGATTCAGGCTGCGGGCGCTCTCTGACCACTCACACACCGTCTGCCAATTGACCTCGGGACGTCGCAGACACTGGTCGAGGGGAACCCCCTCGAACGTCTCTTCCCGCACAATCCGCTCGGCCTGGGCGATGGCCTCGGTATGTTGGGTGAACTGCTGCCATCGCTCGGCATCGACCAATCCCAACTCGCGACCCACAGGCGTCAGACGGCGATCGGCATTGTCGTGCCGCAGCAGCATCCGGTACTCGGCCCGGGAGGTAAACATACGGTAGGGTTCATCCACACCCCGGGTCACCAGATCGTCAATCATCACTCCCAGGTACGCCTGGCTGCGATCCAGGACGAAGGGGGGGCGTCCCGCCACCTTCAGGGCGGCATTCAGCCCGGCCCACAATCCTTGCCCAGCGGCCTCTTCATACCCCGTGGTTCCGTTCAATTGCCCCGCGAAATACAGCCCTGCCACCAATTTGGTCTCGAGGGTGGCCTGCAGTTGGGTGGGGGGGGCGAAATCGTATTCCACGGCATAGCCGTAGCGCATCACCTCGGCCTGTTCCAGCCCCCGGATGCCGTGGATCATCGCCTCCTGCACATCGCGCGGCAGGCTGGTTGAGATCCCATTGCAATAAATCTCGAGGGTGTTGCGCCCCTCGGGCTCGAGGAAGATCTGGTGCGAGGTCTTGTCGGCGAAACGCACGACTTTGTCTTCGATCGAGGGACAGTAGCGCGGGCCAGTCGATTGGATCTGGCCACTGTACATGGG
>JBKCTR010000845.1:0-3492 GCA_046318755.1 Planctomycetaceae bacterium | reverse complement strand
TGCCAAGCTGGCGCTCGAATGCGGCTACACCTCGGCCCGCAGCGGTGGCAGCCTGTTCAACATTGATGTCTGGATGAAGAAGGGGATCGAGAAAGATCTGATCCCTGGCCCACGCCTTGCGGCGAGCGGGCGCGAAATCTGCGGCGTCGGCGGCCTGATGGACTGGAACCCCGACTTCCGCAAGATCGGCATGGAGGGGCTGGTGCTGTTGGTCAATGGCCCCGATGAAGCCCGGGCGGCCGTCCGCAAGCTGGTGAAGGATGGCATCGAATGGGTCAAGACCTACCCCACGGGGGATGCCGCCGCCCCCGACGTCAACGATCACCACACCCTCTGCATGACGTTCGAAGAAATGCACGCCGTCGTGCAGACTGCTCACAACCATGGAATGAAGGTCACCGGTCACTGCCGGGCGACCGAGGGGATCAAAAACGCCCTGCGTGCCGGGTACGACACCATCGAGCACGGCACCTTCATGGATGACGAAGCCCTCGAACTGCTGCTGCAGCGCGATGTGGCTGTGGTTCCCGGTTTGTATTTCGAACTCGCCAGCGTCGAACGGGGCAAAGAGATTGGCATGGGCCAGAAGGTGATCGACGGCCACCAGGAGACGCTCGAAGGAGGAGCCGAGAGCTGCCGGCGGATCATCGCCGCCGGGGGCCGCCTGGGGATGGGGGGTGACTACGGGTTCGCCTGGAACCCGCACGGTGACTATGCCAAGGAGCTCGAGTTCTTCGTGAAATATGTGGGGCTCAAGCCGTTGGATGTGCTGAAGTGCGCGACGCGCACCGGAGCCGAGATCCTCGGTCGGGCCCATGAGCTGGGCACACTGGAGAAGGGGAACCTCGCAGATTTGCTGGTGGTGGCGGGAGATCCGGTGGCCGACATGGCGGTGCTGCAGGACCGGTCGAAGTTCATCGCCGTCATGCAGGGGGGAATTGTCAAGGCAGGGCGGCTGACCCAGCCCGGCTGGGTGGGGAATTCCTGAACCACACCTGCGGCGGTCCTGTCACTCCGGTTGCCGAAGAGGGATCCCAGAAACACGGGCGAAGCTCCGATTGAAGTCGGCCGCCCCTCCCCCAGTCCGGTATGTGCGATTGTTCATGCAGGCATTCCGGCGGTTGGCCGAATTCAACAATCGCGATTTTTCCCGGTGCCCGGCCTATAACAAGGGGTGTTCACCTTTCTGGAGTCTCAGATGAATTCCGCCCCTGTGTTTGCTGAACAGATCGAAGTCTTTTTCGATGGGGATTGCCCGCTTTGCAAGCGGGAAATGGGATTGATGCAACGGCTCGACAAACGCGGCCAGATTCGCTTCACCGACATTGCCAGTCCCGGGTTTCAGGCCGGGGACTTTGGACTGACCTTTGACGACTTCATGGCTGAGATCCGCGGCCGGCTGCCCGATGGAACCATGATCAAAGGGGTGGAAGTCTTCCGCCGGCTGTATGCCGCGCTGGGATGGCGGTGGCTGGCGTCGCTGTCGCGGCTGCCGGTGGTCTCACACGGTCTCGATTTCGGCTACCGCATCTTCGCCCGCAACCGCCTGCGGCTGACGGGACGGTGTGCCGGGGGGGCGTGCGAACTCCCTAAACAGGCGGCCAACGCCCCCGTGCACACCTCGGGCTGAGTCCTGAGTCGCCAACCGCGCACGGATTCGCGGGGCGTCGGCCAGATCCCGGCCGTGTCGAACGCGACCGGGAGCGCATCAGGAACATCGGAAAACGACAAAGCCGGCTGTTGGGAGTGCTTCCCGACAGCCGGCTTCGGTCATTGTTCCGAGGGTTTGCCCCGGGTGGTCAGGACTTCGCCCGGAACGCCTTCACCGCCTCGACGTACTGGCTGGCGAGGCTCTTGATGCGGGCCATGTCGTTGGCCGCGACGGCCTTGGGTTCGACGAGGGCTCCGCCGAGACCGACGGCACACGCCCCCGCTTTGAGGAAGTCGTGGATCGTGTCGAGGTTGACGCCGCCCGTCGGCATCAGCCGCACCTGCGGCAGCGGGCCGTGGATCGCCTTGAGGTATTGCGGCCCGACAAAGTCGGCGGGGAAGACCTTCACCACATCGGCCCCGGCATCCCAGGCGGTGATGATCTCGGTGGGGGTGAAGGCCCCCGGCATGATCAGCTTGTCGTACCGGTTGCACAGCCGGATAACGTCGACGTTGACCGCGGGGGAGACAATGAATTCGGCCCCGGCGAGAATGGCCGCCCGGGCGGTCTCGGTATCGAGCACCGTGCCGGCCCCCAGCAGCACCTTGTTCCCCAGCGCCTTCTTCACCTCGGCGATGATGTTCAGCACGTTGGGAACGGTGAACGTCACCTCGAGCACATCGACCCCCCCCTCATACAGCGCTTTGGCCACCTCGACCAACTGCTCGCTGGATTGCGACCGGATGATGGCGACGATGCCGCTGTTGAGAACGCGGGTGAGATCGGAATGACGGCTCATGGAAGTGCGAATGGGGAGAGAGAACGAGGCAGGTCGGAAACCAGCCCGCATGGTAGTGCAGGCGGGGGGAAGCTGCGAAGGGTTGATGGAAGCACAATCCGCCGGCTCAAGATGACGTAGGGAGATCTTCCCACAGGGCCGATCCGACCCGGACGAGAGTCGCCCCCTCTTCAATCGCCACTTCGAAATCGCCACTCATCCCCATCGAGAGGTGGGGGAGGGTCAGGCCCGGCAGTGAGCGGGCTGCGAGGCGGTCGCGAAGTTCCCGCAGGCCGCAGAAGGTGGGGCGGGCGAGTTCGGGGTCTTCGGCAAGGGGGGCCATGGTCATCAGGCCCTGGATGTCGAGATGCGGTTGACGGGCAAGGAGTTCGAAGCGGGCTTCCAGATCGGCGGGGGCAAACCCGTCCTTTTGGGCCTCTCCGGACACATTCACCTCCAACAGAACCGGCAGCGTTCGCCCGGCCTTTCCCGCCTCGGCATTCAAGGCCTGCAGCAGCCGTTCGCTGTCGACCGAGTGCACCAGGCTGGCATGGGCGACCGCCAGGTCGACCTTGTTCCGTTGCAGATGGCCGATGAAGTGCCAGTGAATGGCCGATCCCGCCAGTTCCTGGGCCCGGGACGCCAATTGCTGTGGACGATTCTCACCGAAGTCGGCCGGATGTGTGGCGTCGGCCCCCAGCACGGTCAAGAAGATGTGCATGGCGTCCACGGGAATCGTTTTGGTCACCGCCACCAGCCGAACGGAATCCGACGGACGGCCCACCCGCTCGCAGGCCGACTGCATGCGCCGCCGGACGTGCGACAGGTTGGTGGTAAGTTGGGCGAGCCGGGGATCGGAACTGTTCATGAAATCGAGAGGAAATTTGAGACCGCAGTGTGGAACCGGCTGCCACGGCGTCGCGAGGGGGGGGAAGGCCGCGGCCCGCGGGCCCGTTCGTGCCCGGAACGGTCACAGTCTGGATGGAGGAGGGGGGCCGGGGAGTCGCGGAAGATATCCCAGCACAGCCGACTCAAATCGGATCCGACGGTCTTCTTCGAGGCG
>JBKCTR010000844.1:0-21924 GCA_046318755.1 Planctomycetaceae bacterium | reverse complement strand
CCCCGCCACCCGGTATACTTCGGGACTTCGGTTGTGACCGACGGGGTGGCACGCTAGCGTAGCTCAACGGTAGAGCACCGGTTTTGTAAACCGGTGGTTGTGGGTTCAAATCCCACCGCTAGCTCACGAAATTGGCGAGCTCCGCCGACTGCTGCCAGTGGCTCAGCATCGTGGCCTCTGGCACCATGGCCACTTCGAAAGTTTGTGGAGTTGCTGAATTTCGGGCCGGTTCGGCCTGAGGGGAGATCTCATTCGGTCGATGGTGGCTCCGGTTCGCGGTGATTGAGGATTTCGCCAAGTGGATTTGATCACTTGTTCTTTTGGACAGTGATTGAGTGGTGTGATCTGTGTGGAGTTGAGTGTTTCAGTTGTGTCGAGTGCTGGTTGAGTTGGATCGGGGGAATTCCAGAGTGGCCAAATGGGCCAGACTGTAAATCTGGTGGCTCTGCCTTCGCAGGTTCGAATCCTGCTTCCCCCACTGTTGTTTGCGGCCTGTCTTCACTCGAATTGGCCGCATCCAGCAAGTGACGCGTCGAGTGGGTGAGACGAGTGAGTGAGTCGAGTGATGCGGGCGTAGCTCAATGGTAGAGCCCCAGCCTTCCAAGCTGGCCGTGAGGGTTCGATTCCCTTCGCCCGCTCTTGTTTCGGCTTCTTGGCAACAAGAAGTCTGGGTTGGATTGCAGCCGAATGACTCTTGTCCGGTTCCTCGTCTTCGGCGGACTGGAGTGAGGTTTTTCGGTCGGTTCCAAAAAAGCGTGTGGACGGTACGGCAGTGGCTGGTAACTCCCGGTGCCACTTGTTATCCTGCGGGGCTTCCCCCTCGGGAGCGGTGCCGTGTTCTGGCTTCTGCTGCTGTAGCTCAGCTGGTAGAGCGCGTCCTTGGTAAGGACGAGGTCACGGGTTCGAATCCCGTCAGCAGCTTTGTGGCACTTGCTTGCTGTGTTTCGGTTGGCAGCGTTCGGGCTGATCGTGCATGTTGATCCATGGAAGATTGACTCAGCTGGATTCCAGCTGTGATGCATGATTGGCTGTGGCCGAGCTGCGGCGGTGACGGATCAAGGGGTGAATCGCAACGTTTGAGGCGTGATGGGTGTTGCTGCGGAAGAGTTGGTGGCAACCGTCACGCGGCGTGCGAGCAGATGTGTTACGCGAGAAGATGTGTTGGAGATGCGGGAGTCGCTCGGGACGATGAGTGTCCGCGGGGGCGGCTCTGGTGGTGTTCTTTGATGTCTGTCACACAGTGGTGGACGTCATCTGTGTGTTTTGTCGTTTTCGTTCAGGTTTTTGTGAGTGGTCCTGTGTGGGGTCACTCTTGGTTGTGGACCTTCGGGTTGCCCCGCACGACGGTAACCAGCCGTCGGAGGCAAGCACTCTGGACACTCAGCATGTCCGGAAGAGGGTTCAGAAAGAGGTGAGGTTCCGCCGCGGTGGCGGGATCCGGCACGATCACTCACCACACGCCGACACCTCCGGGTGTGCGAGAGACGACTACCAAGTTGAGTTCAGCCAAGTTGAGCTCGACCAGATTGAGCTAAGGGAGACGCGATGGCGAAGGGCACATTTGTACGAACCAAGCCGCACGTGAATGTGGGCACGATTGGCCACATTGACCATGGCAAGACCACTCTGACGGCGGCCTTGGTGGCGACGCAGTCGGCCAAGGGCTTCGCCCAGGAAAAGAGCTATGCCGACATCGCGAAGGGGGGCACGGTTCGCGACGAAACGAAGACCGTGACCATCGCGGTCAGCCACGTGGAGTATGAGACCGACAAGCGGCACTATGCCCACATCGACTGTCCCGGCCACGCGGACTACATCAAAAATATGATCACCGGTGCCGCCCAGATGGACGGCGCGATCCTGGTGGTGTCGGCTGCCGACGGCCCGATGCCTCAGACCCGGGAACACATTCTGCTGGCCAAGCAGGTGGATGTGCCCGCTCTGGTGGTGTTCCTCAACAAGTGCGATCTCGTCGACGACGAAGAGTTGCTCGAGTTGGTGGAGATGGAAATCCGCGAACTGCTCACCAAGTACGGTTTTCCCGGCGACGATGTGCCCATCATTCGCGGCAATGCGAAGGCGGCCCTCGAAGGCAAGGGGAAGGACGAGGCGGCAGCGAAGTGCATTTGGAATCTGCTCGACGCTCTCGACAGCTACATTCCCGAGCCTGTCCGTCTGAAGGACAAGGAATTCGTGATGGCGGTCGAAGACGTCTTCTCGATCAAGGGTCGTGGTACTGTGGCCACGGGTCGTATCGAGCAGGGCCTGGTGAAGGTGGGTGACAAGCTGCAGATCGTCGGGCTGAAGCCGACCCGCGACACGGTCTGCACCGGGGTCGAAATGTTCCAGAAGACCCTCGACCAGGGCGAGGCCGGCGACAACGTCGGTCTGCTGTTGCGAGGTGTGGAACGGACCGATATTGAGCGTGGGCAAGTGCTCTGCAAGCCGGACGCGATCAAGCCGCACACCAAGTTCCTGGGTGAAGTGTACGTGTTGAGCAAGGAAGAAGGGGGCCGTCACACTCCGTTCTTCAGTGGCTATCGTCCGCAGTTCTACTTCCGCACCACCGACGTGACCGGTTCGACCAAGCTGGTCGGAGCTGCGGAAATGTGCATGCCTGGTGACAACGTCGCCCTCGAGGTCGAGTTGATTCAGCCCATCGCCATGCACGAGGGCAGCCGGTTCGCCATCCGTGAAGGTGGCAAGACGGTTGGTTCGGGCGTTGTGACGAAGGTGTTGGAGTAGTTCGTCCCTCGTTCGGCTGCGGATCACGATTCCATTCGAATCGGTGTGCCGAGAGGCGAAGCTGCTCCTGACCGATTCGAGGGTCTGGGGCGTTTCGAAAGCAGGGAACTCTGTACGATTGGATTGGATCACCTCCCGGTGACCTCGCTGAGGCAACCGGGAGGCTGTTTTTGACCAACAGCGATTGGGTTTCAGTGGATCGGCTGACTTGCGGGCCGGTTCAGGGACTTTCTGAGAGATTCGGCCTGCGGTGCCCGCGGGCGCGGTTTGAGGATCAAGCGATGGTTCGCGAATACGTGTGGTTGGAGTGCGGCGAGTCGGGACAGCGGAACTACCGGACTCCGAAGGAGACCCGGGGAACTGACCGTCTGGAGTTGAAGAAGTACGACAAGAAGCTGCGGCGGCACTCTGTCCACAAAGAGTCGCGGAAGAAGTGAGCTGCCTTGGGCGGCGTGGCTTGACTGCGTTGCCCCAGCGCTGTTGATCGATTGAGGAGCGGGGCGGGATCAGTGAGCTGACCGGCTTCGAGAAGTTGCGGGCAGGACGACATGCGTCTGATGTCGGTCTGAGCTGGATCGGTAGGAACGGGCGTAGCTCAATGGCAGAGCACCGGATTCCAAATCCGGCGGTTGGGGGTTCAAGTCCCTCCGCCCGTGCTGGCAATGTCAGGGAGGCGTGGGACGGGACCCGCGGGGAATGGTGGTTCCTGGGTGGCGGCTAGACACGACGCGATTCCGGGACTGGCGAAGAGTGCGGCGAGCCGTACCCTCCACATCGGATTGCGGCAAGCGTTCAACGGTTCACTCCTGGCTTGGATGTGCGATGGCGAAAGCGGATGAAGGAACTCTCTTGGGCGAGCTGACTTCCGTCGGCTTGTACAAGAAGAATCAGGGACGGTTGACTCGGCAGTTGACGGCTGGGGCGTTGATCCTGATAGCCTTGGCCGGGGGCTACATCATGTCCCGTGGCCCGCTGGCGGGGTCCAACCAATTGCTGAGAACGGCATTGCCGTTGGCTTTTGTGGGGATTTTGTCTTGGTTGGCCTTCCGATTGGTCAATCTGCCGAAATTTGCCGAGTTTCTGATTTCGGTTGAGGCCGAGATGGCCAAGGTCTCTTGGCCGAGTAAACAGGAGTTGATCCGGGCGACCTCGGTGGTGATTGGATCGATGGCGTTTCTGACCCTCGTGTTGTTTTTGTTTGACGCGTTCTGGGCTTGGCTACTGACAACTCTGGGCGTGGTGGTGACCTGACGGGCAGTTGCGGCAAGGATTGGCCGTCTGGGTTGCTTGGATTTGAGTTTGACACGTTTCGTTTGACACAGGGGAATTGACGGGAGTTCGGGGTTGGAGTCTCCGAGGGCCATGAGTGTGGCCAGCTCGTCAAGGAACCGGATTGTTGTGAGTGGCGGCCGAGCCGCCCCGTTCCAGAAAGATTCTTCCCCGATGACTTCAGCTCCCGAGATGCCCGGAGACGACCAGCCGCGCTGGTATGTGCTCAAGGTGACGAGCAATCGTGAGCGGACCGTTCGCGAAAGCATTCTGCGGCGGGTCTTGCAGGAGAATTTGGGCCATCTTGTGTCGGATATCATCATTCCGACCGAGCCGGTGGCGGAGACGCGGGGTGGCAAGCGGAGGGTGTCTGAGCGGAAGCTGTATCCCGGCTACATCATGATCAAGATGATTCTGAATGATGAGAGCTGGTACCTGATTCGTGAGACATCTGGTGTGGGAGGCTTCACGGGAGCGGCCGAGAAGCCGCGTCCAATGAAGGACGAAGATGTGGAGAAGATGTTGGGGCAGCAGACCGCCAAGGCGGAGGTCGCGCAGCCGAAGGTGAAGATTGACTTCGCTCCGGGTGACCGGGTGAAGATCAAGGAAGGATCTTTTGAGAGCTTTGAAGGCACGGTGGAGACGGTCGACGAGGTGAGTGGCCGGGTCAACGTGTTGGTTGAGATTTTCGGCCGGTCGACACCGGTCGAGCTTGGTTACTGGCAAGTGGAAGCGGTGTAAGGCGTCTCCATGGCGAAGCAGGTTGTTGCCCAAGTCAAGTTGCAGGTGACGGGTGGTCAGGCCACTCCGGCACCTCCGGTTGGAACAGCTCTCGGTCCGCACGGCGTGAACCTGGGGCAGTTCGTGGTGCAATTCAACGAGAAGACGAAGGAGATGAAGGGAACGACCATTCCCGTCATCGTCACGGTCTATAACGACCGCTCGTTTGAGTTCGTGCTGAAGAGTCCCCCGGCGGCAGTGCTGTTGAAGCAGGCAGCCCAGGTGGCCAAGGGGGCGGCCAATCCGAAGGCGGACAAAGTGGGCCGGGTGACCAAGGCCCAGGTGTTGGAAATCGCCAAGACCAAGTTCCAGGACATGAATTCGTCGAGCCTCGAGCAGGCGTGCCGGGTGATTGCCGGAACGGCCCGCAGCATGGGCATTGAGGTGTTGGAATAGGCGTTGGGGCGTTGTGAGTGGGGGAATGGAGACTCCCCTCACGACTGGATGCGTTGGTGTCGTCCCTCCACCCCGCTCTGCGAATGAACCCGCCGAGCTGCAAAGGTGCGAAATTGGGTGGGTCGGTCCCGGGCAGGGGGCCGGCGAAGTTTTCCTGGTCTTTTGCTAGTGTGAGATCATGCCCCGTCAGTCGAAGCGGTTTCTGTTCCTTCAGGAGCAGACCAAAGACATGGCGCCTGTCGATGTGGCGGCCGCTGTGAAGAAGTTGAAGTCTCTCGAGCCGTCGTTGCCGAAGACGATCAAGCCGTGCAAATTCGATCAGACGATCGAGGTTTCGGTTCGGTTGGGCATTGATCCGAAGCAGGCGGACCAGATGGTCCGGGGCTCGATTGTGCTGCCGCACGGGATTGGCAAGTCGAAGCGGGTGGCGGTGTTCGCTCAGGGAGACAATGCCGAGATTGCCCGCAATGTGGGGGCCGATCATGTGGGTGGCGCCGACCTGGCCGAGAAGATCAAGGGGGGCTGGACCGACTTCGACGTGGCCATCGCGACGCCCGACATGATGGGCGTGGTGGGTCCGTTGGGGCGTGTGCTGGGTCCCCGTGGTTTGATGCCGTCACCCCGAGCGGGAACGGTGACCACTGACGTGGCGAACGCCGTTCGCGAGTACAAGGCCGGTAAGGTCGAGTTCAAGGCGGATGACGCGGGCATTGTGCACTGCGTGGCGGGCAAGCTGTCTTTCGGCGAAGCCCAGTTGGTTGAGAACATTGAGGCCTTGTTGCGGTACATTCGCTCGCTGAAGCCGGCGAGTTCCAAAGGGGTATACGTTCGCAGTGTGACAGTGACTGCGTCGATGTCCCCCGGTGTGCCGATTGTTGCGGCTTGAGGTAGCAGAGCATGAGCAAACGCATCAAGAACATGGTGTTGGAAGATCTGCGGAAGCGGATCGGCAGCACACGGGATTTTCTGGTGGTGGACGCTTCGGCTCTGGCCGGGCCCAAGGCCAACACGCTGCGGGTGAAGCTGCTGAAGCAGAACATTCGCATGCTGGGGGTGAAGAACACGCTGGCGGTCAAGGTCTTGAAGGATCTTGGACTGGAAGCGGTGGCTCCTTACCTGAGTGGTCCCTCGACACTGGTTTACGGCAGCACCGATGTGGTGGCGCTGTCGAAAGAGGTGGCCAAGTCGGCGAAGGAAAATGAGAAGCTGAAGATCAAGGGAGGGGTGGTGGAGGGCCGCGGGCTCGACACGGCCGGGGTGGATGCCCTGAGCAAGAGCCCCTCACGCGAGGAGTTGTTGTCGAAGATCGCCGGGATGATCCTGGCTCCGGGTGCCAACGTGGCGGCACTGCTGGGAGCTCCAGCAGCCCACCTGGCGGGACTGGGGAAATCGGTGTCCGAAAAGGAAGAGTCGGCATCGCCTGCGGCGTCCTAAGGTGGCCCCCGCATCTGCGGCCGGGTGGAACGCGAACCGCCCGACCGCGACAAGTTGAGTCAAGAGAGTTCGCACCTGTTTTTGTCATTCGGGAGTTGAAGTCCGATGTCTACCGCTGAGGCCACCCAGTACGATTCCAACGTCAAGACTCTGGGAGACAGCATCGTTGCGCTGACCCTGCTGCAGGCGAAGCAACTGGCCGACTACCTGGAGAATGTCCACGGCATCAAGCCTGCTGCGGGCGGTGCCGTGGTGATGGCTGGTCCGGCCGCTGGAGGGGGTGCTGCTCCCGCCGCCGCCGAGAAGACCGAGTTCGATGTTGTGCTGGCGGCTGCTGGCGACAACAAGATCGGCGTGATCAAGGTGGTTCGGGCTGCCACGGGTCTGGGGCTGAAGGAAGCCAAGGACCTGGTGGAGGCTGCTCCGAAGCCCGTGAAGACCGGCCTGGCTAAGGCCGATGCCGAGAAGCTGAAGGCCGAGCTGGAAGCCAGCGGCGCCAAGGTCGAATTGAAGTAATTCGATCTGGGGTCCTTCAGGGGACCCTGGGCGGGAAGGTTGGCGCTACGCCGGCCATCCACTAAGCTGTACTTGGTCATCCCATCCCGCGACGTGCCGCCGGCGATCTGCCGGGGGCGGCGTTGAGGGAGCGTTGTGAACGGAACGCCGGGGGTTTCATCGAGCGTGTCACATCACCACGGGCGGCAAGCCGAGTTTGCCGAACCTGTGGTGTTGCTGCGCGCCGACTGAGGCTGGTTCCCACTGCGAGTGAGCAAAATATGCCGACGCCCACGACCCACTTTATCCGCTGCGATCGTATCCGGAAGTTCGGTCAGTTGAAAGATGACTTCGAGCTTTCGAATCTCACGCAGATTCAGACCGAGTCGTTCGCGCGGCTCCTGCAGCTGGACGACGATCCCCGGCACCGGGCCGATCACGGCCTCGAGGGGATTTTGCGGGAAGTGTTCCCGATCAAGAGCTATGACGAGCAGTTTCAGCTCGATTACGTGAAATACGAGCTGGGGAAACCCCGGTACACGCCGGTGGAGTGTCGCCAGTTGCGGTTGACCTATGGGCGGCCGTTCCGGGTCTGGCTGCGTCTGGTGAAAGAGCAGCCGATTGAGGAAGAGGTGTACCTGGGGGACATTCCCATCATGTTGGGTGGGGGTGAATTCATCATCAACGGTGCCGAGCGGGTGGTGGTCAGCCAGCTGCACCGGTCCCCCGGTGTCGACTTTGTATCAAGCGCTGAGCCGGGCGAGCGCAAAACCTACTCGTGCCGGATCATTCCCGAGCGCGGGAGCTGGATTGAGCTGAATATCAGCAAGCGCGAGGCACTGGGGGTCCGGATTGACCAGAGCGGGAAGTTCTCGGCCATCACGCTGTTGCGGGCGATGAACCCCGAGTTCACCAGTGACGCGGCGGTGATCCGCTGCTTTTACCCCACGAAGTCCGTCAAGCTTGCGGAAGCGGATTTTGTCAAGCGGGTGACCAACAAGTATGCCGCCGATGACCTCGTTTACCCGGCCAAGTCGCCCCGTTCGGGCGAGATCATCGCCGAGGCGGGACAGCAGATCACGGCGGACCTGGTTGAGGAGTTGAAGAAGTCGGGTCTGACGAAGGTCGACATCATCGAACAGATGACCGATCCTCTGATTCTCAACAGCATCGCGGAGGATACGACCCACAGCCATCAAGAGGCGCTGCTGCGGATCTACGCCCGGTTGCGACCGGGAAATCCTCCGCAGCTCGAGAAGGCGATCGAGCTGTTCCATGAGAAGTTCTTCGATGTGAACCGCTACCGGCTGGGCCGGGTGGGCCGGTTCCGCATCAACCGCAAGTTCGAGCAGGATGTTCCTGATGACGTGATGACCTTGCGGGCCGAGGATTTCATCAATGCGATCAAGTACATTCTGAAGCTGCGGGGCAACGACCCCTCGGTGAGCGTGGATGACATCGACAACCTGGGAAATCGCCGTCTGCGGACCATCGATGAACTGGCGGCCGACGAAATCCGCAAGGGGTTCTTGAAGCTGCGGAGGACGGTGCAGGAGCGAATGAGTGTCAAGGACGCTCCTGAGATGAGCCCCCGCACGTTGGTGAATCCAAAGAGTGTCTCGGCGGCGATCGAGTACTTCTTCGGGCGCAGTGAACTTTCCCAGGTGGTCGACCAGACCAATCCGCTGTCGACGCTGACGCATGAACGGCGGTTGTCGGCCCTCGGCCCTGGCGGTCTGAACCGGAAGCGGGCCGGGTTCGAGGTGCGCGACGTGCACATCTCGCACTACGGGCGCATCTGTCCCATCGAGACCCCGGAAGGAACGAACATTGGGTTGATCTCGTCGTTGTCGATTTTTGCGAAGGTCGACGACTACGGCTTTTTGATCACCCCTTACCGGGTGATCAAGAACGGCAAGGTGACCGAGGAGATCCGTTGGCTGCGTGCCGACGAGGAGTCGAACGCCCATTTGGCCCCGGCGGATACCCCGGTTGACTCTGGCAAGCTGGCCGAAGAGCGGGTGCTGGTGCGGTACCGCGGCGACTTCGTGCACGTTGATGCGAAGCTGGTGGAGTTCATGGACGTGGCTCCCTGCCAGATGGTGGGGGTCTCGGCCGGTTTGATTCCGTTCCTGGAGCACGACGACGCCAACCGGGCGTTGATGGGTTCGAACATGCAGCGGCAAGCGGTTCCGCTGTTGGTGACCGAGCCGCCGGTGGTCGGGACGGGGATGGAACGGGCGGTGGCCGAGAACTCGGGCATGCTGGTTCGGGCCGAGAAATCGGGCACGGTGAACTACGTCGACGCGACCCGCATCGAGATCGATGGCCGGGTTTACCCGATGCAGAAATACACCGGATTGAACGAGCGGACCTGTCTGAACCAGCGGCCGACGGTCCGTCCCGGGCAGAAGGTGAAGAAGGGGCAGGTGTTGTGCGATACGGCGGCCACCCGCGATGGCGAGTTGGCGTTGGGGCGGAATGTGCTGGTCGCCTTCATGTCGTGGGAAGGTTACAACTTCGAGGATGCGATCATCCTGTCCGAGCGGCTCGTCAAGGAGGATGTCTACACGTCGATCCACATCGACGAGTTCGACGTTGAGATCCGCGAGACCAAGCTGGGCAAGGAGGAATTCACCCGGGACATTCCCAACGTCTCCGAGAAGGCACTGCGGCACCTGGGAGATGACGGTATCGTCCAGATTGGAACTCGGGTGTCGCCGGGGGACATCCTGGTGGGCAAGGTCTCTCCGAAAGCGAAGACCGAGCTCACCCCCGAAGAGAAGCTGCTCGCGGCGATTTTCGGTCGGGCGGGCGAGGATGTGAAAAATGAGTCACTGGAGGTTCCCTCGGGCATTGAGGGAATTGTCATTGAGACTCAGAAGTTCTCGCGACGGATGAGCCTGCCCGAGGGGGAACGGCGGAAGTTCGAGGCCGAGCTGAAGACCCGCGAGGAAGAGGGGAACAAGCTGATCGCCGAGGCGTTCCAGAAGTTCCTGCCGTTGTTCGAGAAGGTGTACGACAAAAAGGTGCAGGCCGATGACGGCCGGCCCATGAAAGACGCCGACGAGAAGACCGTGGCGGCTTTTGCCTGCAACTTCCGCGAATGGTTCGACAAGCTGCAGTTGCAGAGTCCGCAGAAGCGGGCCGACTGCCTGACCGCCATCCGCGAGAACTTCGGGGGAGTTGAGGCCGCCATCGACCAGCGGGACCGCGTGTTGAACACGATGAAGCGGGGAGACGAGCTCCCCTCGGGCGTGTTGCAGATGGTGAAGGTCTACGTGGCTTCGAAGCGGGTTATCTCGGTGGGCGACAAGATGGCCGGTCGCCACGGGAACAAGGGGGTGATCTCGAAGGTTCTGCCGATCGAGGACATGCCGTTCCTGGCCGATGGGACACCTGTCGACATCGTGCTCAACCCGCTGGGGGTTCCCAGCCGCATGAATGTGGGTCAGATTCTCGAAACCCATCTGGGGTGGGCGATGACGAATCTGGGCTACCGGGCGGTCTGCCCGGTGTTCGACGGAGCGACAGAGGAGGAGATTGCCGCCCAGTTGAAGGAGGCGGGTTTGCCGACCGACGGCAAGACCCAGCTTTTCGACGGTCGAACTGGCGAGGCGATGGAGCAGAAGGTGACGGTCGGCACGATCTACATGCTGAAGCTGCATCACCTCGTGGACGACAAGGTTCACGCCCGGGCGACAGGTCCGTACTCGCTGATCAGCGAGCAGCCGTTGGGTGGCAAGGCGCGGTTTGGCGGCCAGCGGTTCGGAGAAATGGAAGTGTGGGCGCTGGAGGCCTATGGTGCCGCCTACATCTTGCAGGAACTGCTGACGGTCAAGAGCGACGATGTCGAAGGCCGGACCAAGATCTATGAATCGATGGTGAAGGGTGAAAACACCCTGGAGGCGGGCACCCCCGCCAGCTTCGACGTGCTGAACAACGAGATTCGCGGGTTGGCTCTCAACCTGCAGTTGGAAAAGAAACAAGGCTGATTGGACTGGCTGTCCCCCGCGTGGGGGAGCCACCGGGAGCGTCCCGCCGGGGGGCGCGTTCCGGGTGTTGCCGGTCCACCGGCTTCCCGGATTCATTCCTGTTCCTCAAGGAGTGGTCTACGTGAGTACCGCCGCAGAAACCGCCTACGATCGCGTCAATGATTATGGTGCCGTGAAGATTGGCCTGGCCAGTCCCCACGACATCCGCAGTTGGTCGTTCGGTGAGGTGAAGAAGCCCGAGACGATCAATTACCGCACCTATCGCCCCGAACGGGACGGTCTGTTCTGCGAGCGCATCTTTGGTCCCGAGAAGGACTGGGAGTGTGCCTGCGGAAAGTACCGCGGGATGAAGTACAAGGGGATGATCTGCGACCGCTGCGGGGTGAAGGTGACCCACAGCCGGGTCCGTCGGAAGCGGATGGGGCACATTGAGCTGGCCGCCCCGGTCGTGCACATCTGGTTCTTCAAGACGATGCCAAGCCGGTTGGGCGCCCTGCTCAACATGAAGTCTTCGAGCCTCGAGAAGGTGATCTACTTCCAGGATTACGTGGTGGTGGATCCGGGCGACACACCGTTGAAGCCCAACCAACTGCTGACGGAGGATGAGGCGCGGGACGCCAAGCGGAAGTTTGGCGACGATTCGTTTGAGATCGAGATGGGGGCCGACGCGATCAAGAAGCTGCTGTCGCGACTTGAGTTGAAGTCGCTTTCGGAGAAGCTTCGCGAGGATCTCAAGAACACCAACAGCCAGCAGAAGCAAAAGGAGCTGATCAAGCGGCTGAAGATTGTCGAGGCGCTGCGAGACAGCGAGAACCGCCCCGAGTGGATGGTGCTCGACGTGATTCCGGTCATTCCACCCGATCTGCGTCCGCTGGTGCTGCTCGACTCGGGCAACTTCGCCACCAGCGATCTGAATGATCTGTACCGCCGCATCATCAATCGGAACAACCGACTCAAGAAGCTGGTGGACTTGAACGCGCCCGAAGTGATCATCCGCAACGAGAAGCGGATGCTGCAGCAGTCGGTCGACGCGTTGTTCGACAACAACCGTTGCAAGCGTCCCGTGCTGGGTTCGTCGAATCGCCCCCTGAAGTCGTTGACCGACATGATCAAGGGGAAGCAGGGGCGGTTCCGCGAGAATCTGCTGGGGAAACGCGTCGACTACTCGGCCCGGTCGGTGATCGTGGTTGGTCCCGAACTGAAGCTGCACCAGTGCGGTCTGCCCAAGAAGATCGCCCTCGAGCTATACCAGCCGTTCATCATTCGCCAGTTGAAGGATCGGGGCTTTGCCGACACGATCAAGAGCGCGAAGCGCATGCTGGAGCGGAAGGAAGATGAGGTTTGGGACATTCTCGAGCAGGTGATCCGCAATCACCCGGTGCTGCTGAATCGTGCCCCCACGCTGCACCGCATGGGGATTCAGGCGTTCGAGCCGACGCTGGTGGAAGGAAACGCCATCCGCATCCATCCGCTGGTTTGCAAGGGGTTCAACGCCGACTTCGACGGCGACCAGATGGCGGTGCACCTGCCCCTCTCGATCGAAGCGCAGGTCGAGGCGCACACGCTGATGCTGTCGACGAACAACATCTTCAGCCCAGCCAACGGCGCCCCCATCATCAGTCCCTCGCAGGACATCGTGATGGGTTGCTACTCCGTGACCCTGTCAAAGCCGGGCCGCGTGGGAGAGGGGCTGAAATTCGCCACTCCCGCCGAGGTGCATCTGGCGTACGCCCAGGGGAAGGTGCATACGCACGCCCGGATCAAGGTGCGGTTGCCGCGAGACAAGCGGGTCAAGGGTGAGGGAGCCGAACAGCACCGCCCGGGCAAGCTGCTGGACACGACGGTCGGCCGGGTGATCTTCAACGACATCCTCAACTCGTCGATGTCGTTCTACAACCTCACCATGCGGAACAAGGATCTGGCCAACGTGATCTCCGACTCGTATCTCGAGTTGGGACGCCGCGAGACCATTGCCCTGTTGGATCGCATGAAGGAGATTGGATTCCAGTTCTCGACCCGCAGCGGACTGTCGTTCGGTGCCAGCGACTTGAAGACCCCTCCCAACAAGGAGAAGGTGATCGGAGCAGCCGAGCAGGCGGTGTTGCAAAAGCAGCGGCTGTTCGAGCGGGGCATTATCACCGACCGCGAACGGTACTACCAGGTGCTGGAGACGTGGACCCACGTCCGCGAGCAGATCACCGTCGCGATGATGCAGGAACTTGAGCACGACACCCGCGATGAAGGGGCGTACGTGAACCCGGTGTTCCTGATGGCGAATTCCGGTGCCCGCGGTGGTGTCGAGCAGATCCGCCAGTTGGCCGGGATGCGTGGGCTGATGGCCAAGCCGAACGGCGAAATCATCGAGACCCCCATCAAGGCGAACTTCCGCGAGGGGCTGTCGGTGCTGGAGTACTTCAGCTCGACGCACGGGGCGCGCAAGGGGTTGGCCGACACCGCCCACACGACGGCCGACTCGGGTTACCTGACCCGTAAGTTGGCCGACGTTGCGCAGAACATGGTGGTGACGCAGTACGACTGCGGCACCACCCAGGGGATCACCCGCGGGGTGGTCTACCGTGGTGAGAAGGTGGAGGTCAGCCTGGCGGACGCCATCCGAGGCCGAGTCAGCCGAACCAACATCGTCAACCCGATCACTGATGAGGTGATTGTGCGTGACGGCGATCTGATTACCGTCGATATCGCCCGTCAGATCGAAAAGTTGGGGCTGGAGAAGATCCAGGTCCGCAGCCCGATGACGTGCGAGTCGCAGTTGGGGATGTGTCGTCTCTGCTATGGCATGGATCTCTCCACCGGCTCGCTGGTGGAAGATGGGATGGCGGTGGGCATCATCGCCGCCCAGAGCATCGGCGAACCGGGCACCCAGTTGACGATGCGAACGTTCCACGGCGGTGGAACTGCCTTCCGTGACGTCGAAGAGAACGAGATCAAGACCAAGCGGGCGGGACGCGTCAGACTGGCCCGGATTCGCTCGGTGGAGAACTCTCAGGGTCAGAACGTCGTGCTGGCCCGGAACGGCGAGGTGATCATCCTCGACCCGAAAGAACGGGAACTGGAACGCTACACGATCCCCAACGGGGCCGTGCTGCTGGTGAATGAGAACGACGAGATCAAGATCGGGCAGGTCATCTGCCAGTGGGATCCGCTGTCGGTGCCGATTCTCGCCGAAGTGGGGGGTAAGGTCCGCTACGAAGACTTCGAGGAAGGGGTGTCGATCCGGTCGGAAGTCGACGCCAGCGGCACCGCCCGCATCCAGATCATCGAGCACAAGGGGGATCTGCATCCCCAGATCATGCTGGAGAAGGATGGCAAGGTGCTCGACTTCTACTTCCTGCCTGAAAAGGCGATTGTGGAAGTGGCGAATGGGGCGACGATCTCGGCCGGTACGGTCATCGCCAAGACCCCCCGCGAACTGGGGGGGACGCAGGACATCACCAGCGGTCTGCCCCGCGTGACCGAGTTGTTCGAGGCCCGCAAGCCCAAGGACCCCGCCATCATCGCCGAGATCGATGGAGAGGTCGACCTGCTGGCCGAGAAGAAGCGCGGCAAGCGCGTGATTGTTGTCCGGTCGCCGGATGGCAAGACCGAGAAGGAATACATCATCCCGCACGGGAAGCACCTGCGGGTCCACGCCAAGGACATCGTCCGCTGCGGCGACGCCCTGGTGGACGGTCCCCTGGTACCGCACGTCATTCTGAAGGTCAGCGGGGAAGAGGCGGTGCAGCAGTACCTGCTGCGGGAAATTCAGGACGTGTACCGGTCGCAGCGCGTTGAAATCGACGACAAGCACATCGAGATCATCATCTCGCAGATGCTGCGGAAGGTGCGGGTCGACAACGTGGGAGACACCAAGTTGCTGCCTGGCATCGTCATCGACAGGCTCGAACTGCGGCGGATGAACGAGTCGCTCTTGGGCTGTGTGAAGATCAACGAGACCGGCGATTCGGAATTCATCAAGGGAGACGTTGTGTCGAAGGTCGACTTCGACGAGACGAACGCAGCAATCGAGTCTTCGGGGGGGGCTCCCGCCAAGGGAACGAAGCCCAAGCCGGCCACCGCGACCCCGCAGTTGCTGGGAATCACCAAGGCGGCCGTGCAAAGCGAAAGCTTTATCTCTGCCGCCAGCTTCCAGGAAACCACCAAGGTGCTGACCGAGGCGGCCCTGGCGAGCAAAGTCGACAACCTGATTGGCCTGAAGGAGAACGTGATCCTCGGGCACCTCATTCCCGCCGGGACGGGGTTCAAGAGCCACCAGGATTCGGAAGTTCGCATCCGTCCCGCTGCTCTGGCCGAAATCCAGGCCGAGAAGCGAAAGCAGCTCTCGGAACGGCAGGCCAAACTGCAGGAGCCGGCGCTCGGGATGTCCGACGCTCCCCGCAAGTCGGCTCTGGATGTGACCCCCGATGACTGATTTGCAGTGGAACATGGCCGCCCTCCCCCGGTTTCCGGAGGTTTGAGGCAGGTCCCCATGCCCCAAGCAAACGGCCGGTTTCTGAAAAGGAAACCGGCCGTTTTTGCTGCGCTCCGCAGGGGGGCTGCATCGGGAATTGGTGCCCCCGCCCCAGGAGCGACCACTGCCGGGTCTCGCGCCATGCCCGCCGCCGCTGGCTGACCGGTGTTGACCAAAACCCGGTGTCGACGCATGCAAACAGCCCCGGGCATCGGCAAGGATGCCCGGGGCTGCGATCTGCTGCCTCAACTTCCTTGAGGGACTTGAGGCGGTCTTTCCGGTTGCGTCTCGGTCGGGCTACGGGTGAGAGTGATCGCCCTGGGAGGCCGCTCGGGCTCGGAAATCGGTCCGATTGCGGGCGGACTTCGGCAGCGCTCCCTTCTGGACCGCCAAGGGGAGCCGCAGGGTCTTGTACGCCGGGTCGTTGGTGTGCACCCAGATCACGCCTCGGTGCGAGCCATCGGCCAGTTCGGGGTTCACATGGATCTGCAGCTTGTAGTGCCGGTGTTCTTCCGTGTCGTCAAACTCCCCTGAGGGTTCGACCGTCGCCAGGTTGGCCGGTTCGACTTCCAGCTTGACGATCTCGAACTTGTTGGGTCGGCGGTCAATCACCTCGGCGGTTTGTACCATGGGAGTGGTCCCCGAGAGGTACATCATCATCGCCCGGGGCTTCAAAGCCACCTGATTGTCGGGCAGGGTGACGCGGAACCGGACCGTCGTCTGTCGCGGTTCCGGATCCCGATAATGCACGATCACACTGTATTCCTTGGGGCCCACCGCCTGGTTGGCGGTTTGGATGCGGATCAGGAACTCTCCGCGCTCGCCGGGGGCCAGTTCACGGTATTTGTCATCGAGACGGGGCTGCAGGCAGCCGCAACTCGGTTCGAGGCGGTCGATCTGAATGGCCCGATCGGCCATGTTCATGAACCCAAAGTGGGTCCGCACTTCCTCGGTCGGCACCACCTGTCCGTAATCAATGAGGTATTGCTCGAAAGAGAGGGTGGGGCTGGCCGGTGTCTCGGCAAGCGCCCTCGCCGAGGAATCCCAGACGTGGCACAGCAACGCCAGGCAGAGGGGAATTGACCAGACAATGAACTGCAGGCGCCGGGCCCAGGGGGCCGGCAACATGAAGGGTTTCATGGGAGGGAGGGGGCCAGGAATGGCGGAGGGGGGAGGGTTCCTGACCGTGAAATGGCCAGGAGAGAGGAGGGATGGGATCTATACCCGAAGGATGCCGAAGGCGACAAGACCGGTTTTTTGAAAATCCCGGTCACCCGGTCACCCAGTCACTTTCTGTGGAGTTTCGGGAATGCAGGTTCCGTGGGCCGGGACGGCGCGACGACCCAGCTTTCCCATGACGCCAGACTTCGCGGCGTCTCGACAGTGTCCCGCAGGCACGGCGTGGCGGCGTGGCGTGGGGGGTAACAACGCAACAACGTCTTGTCGGGGTTGGCCGTTGTTCAGTAGACTGCCGCGCTGTCCTTCCCCAGTTTCCCCTGTTTCGCGTTGGACCCCGCAAGGATGCTTCGAGCGCTGCGCCGACGGCTCTGCCCGGATCTGGCCATCGACCTGGGAACCGCCAACACCCGGGTGGCGGTGGAGGGTCGGGGGATCGTGCTGGAAGAGCCCTCGGTGGTGGCTTTGGCCCGCGGCTCGCGCAAGGTGCTGGGGCGGGGGACGGCGGTGGGGAAGCTGGCCCGCCAGATGCTGGGGCGGACTCCGGATTCGATTACTGCGGTCAAGCCGCTGCACGATGGGGTGATCACCGATCACACCCTGTGCGAGGCGATGCTGAAGTATCTTCTGCAGAAGGCGGCACCCAGCCGGGGGGGGTTGCGTCCCCGGGTCGTGGTCTCGGTTCCGGGAAGCATCACCCCAGTCGAGAAGCGGGCGGTCTTCAACTGTCTGGAACGGGCTGGGGCCGGGGAGGTTTTCTTGATCGCCGAGCCGCTTGCCGCCGCTCTGGGTGCGGGGCTGCCGATCAGCGAGCCCCTCGCCAGCATGGTCTGCGATGTGGGGGCGGGCACGACCGATGTGGCAGTGTTCAGCCTGGGGGCGGCTGTCGCCCGGCATTCCGTGCGGATTGCGGGGGACGAGTTTGACCAGGCCATTGCCGAGGCTCTGCAGGAGGAGTTCTCGCTGAAGATCGGTCTGCCCACCGCCGAACAGCTCAAGCGGGATATTGGCAGTGCGGCTCCGCTTGACCAGGAACTGACCGCCGAAGTGCGTGGGCGAGACACCGCCAGCGGCGTTCCCCGGCGGGCGATCATCACCAGTGAGCAGTTGCGGGCCGCCCTCAAGAAACCGCTGCACGACATCCTCAACTGCCTCAAGCAAGTTCTGGACCAGTGCGATCCGGAACTTGTCTCTGACCTGGTCGATCGCGGTTTGATCCTCACGGGTGGATCGAGTCGGCTGCGGGGTCTCGATCAGTACCTCGCGGATGAACTCAACGTCCCGGTTCGGGTCGAATGTGAGCCAGAACGAATCGTCATCCGGGGGGCCAGCATCTGTCTCGACCATCTGGCCGAATGGCGGCACTCTTTGGAAGGGGTGCACGATGCGGCTTGACTCGCGGCATTCCGCAGCGGCTGGGGGTTCGCCGGGGTTTTCGAGAGGCTGGGTGGCTGGGCTGATGTTGGCCGCCGCCTCGCTGAATGTCGCTCCCGCGGAATCGCTGGAGCGCATTCGGGGAGTGTTTCTGGATGTGTTGCGACCCGGCCAATTGGTGCTGCGCGATGTGCCCCGTTGGTTGCCTGTGACAGCTTCTCAGACCACGCTGTCTGGGGAGCCTGGGCAGATTGCCGCGCTCGAGGGGCGGGTGCGGGAATTGGAACTGGAACGCCAGCAACTGCACGATCGCGTGATGGCGTTCGAAACCTGGGGCCGTCGTCCGCGCGGGCAAAAGAGCGAGCCCCTGGTGGTTCCCGCCCTCGTCGCGACCCGTTGGCTGGGAGAGGAACTGTCTTTGGTATGGCGTTCACGCGGGATGCTGGCGGTGGGCAGCCGCGACGGCGTTCACGAGAACGCCCTGGTGGTTCAGAGTGAACTTCCCCTGGTGGATGTGGGCAGTCCACACCAGGTCGCGGTGGGGAATCCGGTGTTCGCCGGCCGGGTCGTGGTGGGCAAAATTGCCGCGGTGGGGCGCCAGACCAGCACGGTCCGCCGCGTGACAGACGCGGGCTACAGTGACCGAGTCCGCGTGGCCCGGCGGACGCCCGAGGGACTGCTGCTGATCGCCGAGGGAACTTTGGTGGGGGAGGGACAGCCCAAGTGTCGTCTGAGGCACATCACCGAACCGGTGGCCGAGGGGGACTTGGTCCTCACCAGTGGAACCGACGGAATTCTCCCGTTACCCATGTACTACGGGAGGGTGTCCGAGGCCTCGCTTGACCCTGCGGGGCGGGAATGGCAGGTCACCGTGCAACCAGCGGCGCGAGAAGGGACGCTGACTGAAGTGGAAGTGCTGCGGCTCGACTGGAAAGAGGACGGGGTGCTGGCCAATTAGGGAGGTTTGATCGGGGAGCCTCCGCGCGGAATGGTAGCCGCGATCGAATGGTTCCCCCCGGACGCGGTCGACCGTCCGTTCACACTCTGCTTAGCCTGCCGCCTTCAGCTTGGCGGTCCATTCGCTGTTCGGATAGGTCTCCGAGAGCCGGTCACGGGTTTCATCCCCCCGTTCGGGGCGCCCCACCTTCCCCCACAGCTTCGACAGTTGGTACAGCGCCTCGGCATGCTGCGCCTTCGCGGCTGCGAAGAGTGTGTCGACGCGCAGGTAGGCCAGCACGGCATCCTTATCTTTGCCCAATTCGCGCAGGCAGTCTCCCTGCCGCAGGAACGCCTCGGCATGCAGGGCCACCTCATCGGGATCGGCGGCGGCAATGACCTCGTTCAACAGGGCCAGCGCCTCGGCTGGTTTCTGCCGGGCCAGCAGCACCCGTGCCTTCCCGAGTTGTCCCTCCTGTTTCTGGGCGACTTCGGCGGATCCCTCGGCGGTCTCCCCCGCCACCGCCTCATAAAGCTGCAATGCGTCGTCGAGCTTGCCGTCGACCAGCTTGAGCCGGGCGAGCTGCGTCTTCGACTTCATCTTGCAGTCTTTCCAGGGGGCCCGGCCATAGGCCTCGAAGGCGCTGGTGGCCTTCGCCAAGTCTTTCTGGGCCAGGTACAGTTCCCCCAGCAGGTCAACCGCCTCATAGTGTCGGTAGTGATCGCGTCCCTTGAAATCTTCCAGCAGCTTCACCGCCGCAGGAATCTGCTCGGGATCGGCCAGCGCCAACTTGGCTGTGGCGCGGGCGATGCCAAATTCGAGATCCGATTTGGCCGCTGGATTGGTCGATTTGGATCCGCTGATCGACTTCTGGTACCCCTCGATCGCCTTGTTGTACCGACCGGCATTGTCGTCACTCCGGGCCAAACCCGCCTCGGGGGCCTCTCCCGTCCAGGCAATCGAGACCACCTCGTTCGCCGGGATGGACACGGTCTCCTCCTTGGCCCCCTTGGTCTTCACCACCACTTCTGTCTTCGAGATTTCTGAAACATCTCCGGAGACATTCTTGCCGCCGCGACGGACGATGGTCTCGGCCCCCAAGACACCGCTTTGCAGTGCAGGACCAATCACCCCGTAGAGCACTCCCAGAAGGACCGCAAGACGAACAGCAGCAATCGGCTTCATGGTGACAGACCCGGTGAGATCGCAGAGTCAAAGAGAAGGTCAGGTGAGGGACGACACGGAAGGCAACCGGCGTGGCGATGCCGGGGAAACCTTGGTGGCGGAGCGGTTAACTGGGTTCGGGAGGCTTCTTGGGAGGACGAACGGGCTTTGGCCCATCGGCGGTTCGCGGCGACTCGGCCGGCTTGGCCACTTTCGCCACGCGCGGCTTGGGACGAGATTCCACCGGTGGGGCCGATTCAAACAGCGGTCCACCAGCCATGTCTCCCTCGGGGGCCGCCAGCGAGTCGGGCAGAGTCTTGTCGAGCGCCCGCCGCCGTTTCCCCTTGGTGTTGGATTTCAACAGGGTGTAAACCACTCCGGCCGCCCCGGCGAGCAGACCCGCTCCCACCAACCACAACACGAGGGTGCCACCCGATTCGGGCGGCTGTGAAGCGGCTGCCTCGGGCTTGGCCTGCCTGACCTTTTTCTTCGGTCGAGGTTCGCCCCCTGCGGTGGCAGGCGAGTCGACAGTCTCGGCCGTACTGGCGAGAGGGGCCTTTTTCTTGGACTTTCGGCCCGCGATGGTTGAAGTCTTCTTCTCGAGATCTTTGGGAGATGTCTGCCCCGCCACTTCGTCGCACTTTCCGAGGGTCAGCATTTCCTGCTGGATTTCGCGGTACAGTGCGTTGAAACGCTGGAAGCCCTCATCGCCCCCCAAATCGGGCATGGTGGTGGCCGCCAGTTTGATGTCGCGGAAGGCGGTCCCCAACCGCAGGCGGCGTTTGTCCCCGTCTGGTTCCGCCTGGGCCCAATGGAACCGGGTGAGTGCGGTCGGGTAGCGGGCGTTGAGGTACTGTTCTTCGGTTTCATCCGAGGCGGATCCCTGGTTCAGGGCGTTCTCGAGACGCTGGGCAATACCGAACCAGCCCCAAACCACACGGTTCTCGGGCTTGCGCGACTTCAGGTTTTGGTCCCCTTCGATCGCCAGGTTCCATTTGGCCAGGTCTCCCTTGGCTCCCCGAGCACCCCAGTCGGCATACAGTCGGGCGGCCTCCTCCTGGGCGTCGAGCGCCCGCGGCCGGGCCTTGAGGATCTTGAGAATTCCCTTCTCGGCTTCGGGGAACGACTGCTGCAATCGCAGGCAGCGAACAATCGCCAGATCGACCCCGCTCGCCAGCTCGGCCGGCATGAACCCGGGGGACTTCAGTTCTTCATCGAGAATCTGGCGGTAAGCGGCGACCGCTTTGCCAAAGTATCCCTCCGCCCGCACCTGGTCGCCGGAGGCCACGCCTTCCCCCAGGTCGCGGTACGTCTCGCCAATCCAGCGCAGCGAGTAGTACGACTGGCTGTCTTTCCGCTTGGCGACTTCGTCGAGGAAGGTCTCAAACGATTTGAGCACCTCGGCCAATCGCGGATCGCGGGCCGTCTGCAAGCGCTGCACTTCTTTCTTCAGTTGGGTGCCGAAGTCGACATAGACCTGGGTCAGCGCCTTGCCCCCACCGCCCGACTCCTTCACGATCGCGTCGAGGGCCTGCTGAGCTTCCTGCGCCTTCACCAGCTCATTGGAGCCGATGTAGGCTCGCAGCACCTGGATATAGACCGCGATGGCGACGTTGAGATACGGTTTGGTTCCTTTCTGGAACGACGGCAGACCGGCGACCGAAGAGAGCGGATTCTCAACCAGCAGGCCC
>JBKCTR010000843.1:0-9454 GCA_046318755.1 Planctomycetaceae bacterium | reverse complement strand
ACCATCTTGCCAGGAAGAGCGTACCCACAAACTCGACCACAGCCGATTGTCACGCGGGTGCAACACGGGGTCCCGAGTCGGCGTCACAGTCCGGTGCAGTCTCATTCCACAGCAATCGGGGTCCCGAGACCCGGCAGGGGCAATTCAATCGCCTGTTGTCCACAACCACAGATCCTCTTGCATTACAAACGGCCTTCGTTTTAATGGACCTGTCCCCTTTATAGGTCTCAGAACCGCACCGCATCCAAGCCTCTGCCCATGCTCTCAGCGAACGGCACACCGCGCCGAAACCATTCGGTCATGTCGGGAATATGGACCTGTCCACTTCACCGTCGCCCGGCCGTGTGTGCGACCATGACGCAATACCCAGTGCGATCATCCCGATTTCCTGTCTCAACTTCCCCCAAACCACCGCCGCAGCTTTCACCGCAGCGGCCGCAGGTCGCCGCGGAATTCGTGTTCCCAGATCCGCAAGACCCGCCAGCCACGCTGACGCAGGGTGCGATTGACCAGCCGGTCGCGGGCTTGGTTTGCCTGACGTTTCCGGATCCAGAAATCGCGGTTTTGAGCCGGAGCCGAGTAGTGGCGAGGGCACCCATGCCAGAAACAGCCGTCCACAAACACCGCGATGCGCCGTTGGGGAAACAGAAAATCGGGATGGCCGAACAGGGGGCGATGCCTTCTCCAGCCGGAGATGCGCAGTTCTCGGAACAGTGCAGCCAACCGGCCTTCCGTCCGTTCGTTGCCACGTCCCCGAATTCGGGACATGACCTCCGAGCGTTTCTGTACCGAGAAGACATCGGACATCGGAACTACTCAGGGACGGCTGACAGCAGGTCGATCAACTGCTGGATTCTTTTGAGCCCCATCCCCTTCATGGCGACCAGGCGGTTCCAATCTTCGCGGAGATAGTGGGCAACCGGTTCTTCCCGCCGCGAAGCAATCCATCGCCGGTTGGCCAGCACCTCCAACTCGCCCAGGGTGCGCGGGTCGTCCCGGTATCGAAGCCGCAACGCCTCCCAACGCAGGGCCATTCCTGTCTCGGCCGCAGTTTCATCCCGGTACGAATTGGGGGCCAACGACCGGGTCCAGGTGTCTGGCAGCGGTAGTTCCTTCTCCAGAAACTTCAGCCAACACGCCTCCTTCTTGGCGTGTTCCGTGGGATTGCCGTCCATCTTGCTGAAGTGTTGGTGGGCGGCCGCCAACACCACCTTCAACGCCTCACAGAGGCTGGTCGGCACTTGCTGAGCATCCCAGATCTTGTCCAGAGGCAACCGCCAGCCGGAATGGTGCACCAGCCACGAGACCGCGTACGCGACGCTCTGAGCCCGCAGCGCCACGAGGTCGAGTGTTCCAAACAGCTTCTCCGCAGTGCGAAAAAACAGCAGTCGGGCGATGATGTGTTTGTAGAGCAGAAGATCGATTCCCGCCTTCGCGTCCGCGCCGACGCGCTCGGCATAGATGGTGAAGTTCTTCTCGGCCCCGAGACAGACGAACTGCGGCAACCCCACCCAGCAGTTTTCACTTTTCGCCAGATCGGTCTTGGTGAATTTCTGGTGTCGCGGATTCTGGCTTTCCCAGTCACGCCGCGCAGCGGGGGTTACGTTTCGCGCGGAATCATCGGCATACGAACCCCGCGATCGCTCGTAGTACCAATGCGAACCTCGGTCGAGCCCCGCGACAGCCGGTGCCCAGACGGAACGCGACAGTCGTTCGAGTTCCCGGTGAAAGACACCATTCGCCGAGAAATCGGCGGTGTTGATCTTGTTTTGGCTGTTGGCGTACAGGGAGATCTTCGGAACGAGTTCCTGCACGATCTGCGGATTGGGAACCACCGTCAGCTTCATCTGGATCGTCGCATGGGAGACGTCGAGCTGCGATTTTCGGACGGCGTAATGGATCGAAGCAGTCGTCTGACCGCCGTTGACAATCTGAAAATCGGTGACCGACCGCAGTTGCACGGCACCGTCGGTTGTCCGCCGTACGTCGACTTCACTCGCCGTGCAGCACAGCCCGTTGTTGTAGGCCAGAAACCTGTGCGGCTCGTGCTGGAGCGTGGCCTGCAGGCCGGAATTGACCTTGCCTCGGGCCTGCAAAAAGGCGCGCACATTCCTTTCCAGCAGACGTTGGCCATACTCTCCATAGATCTGTGAGAGCAGGCCCGCATCCAGGAATGCGAGGTAGGTGCGGTACTCTCCGGTCGGGTCGACATGCTCGATGCAGCGGATGTCAGCCGCGTATTTGTCGACAAAGTCCAACGAGACCACCTCATGCGAACCTGGTCGCAACCGGGAGAGTTTCTCCAGATCCCAGACAACGCACTCCACTTCGATCGAATCGATGGGATCAAACGCCAGTTTACGGATGCGCAGCACCTGATCCGTGACAAGGAACAGCCGGACTTTGGCCAACGTCGGGGCCGCTTCATGAATCCGTTGCGCGCACGCATACGCTGGATTCGCCTCCTCCAACTGATTGTGCAATCCCTTGAGCGATTTGGTCAGAAAACGATGGAGTTTATCCAGGGAATCGCGTGCCTCGGATTGCGAGAGATCGCTCACCTCGCCGGTTCCCTGATAGATGGCAACAAACAGATCCAGATTCATTCCATCGGCAGACAGCTCCCAGGCATTGACCTTCCAGGCCCCGCGACCCACATAGTTTCCATACGCCATTTCCGGTGCGGTGGTCACCGCACTCTCACTGAGCATCCCAAGGACCACTTCGACAAAGCATTCCTCCGCAAACCCGCGCGGTTCCGCCGCGCCGCCGCGATCCTCCACCGAATGATGCAGTTCGCGGGCGAATGCCGCCAAATCCGATTGAGACATGATGAAAGTCGTCTGTGCCCAGCGTTATGGAAGGGAATCCCGAGGCGGTGTCTGACAAAGAGTCTGATACACCTCGGGGCAGGAGACCCGAAATGATTCGCAGGCGGCGAGGCTGAGAGCGTAGTTCACATCGCCCACCCCGCTGGCCAACATCGCCTCGGTGATTCGGGGAAAACCCTCGGCGACGCGAAAGGCGTGCTCCGACCGCACGAGCCAGCGCGGAGTGTCGAAACCGGCATCCGGGCGATCCACCCAGCCCCGCCGCAACAAGACTTCAGACAACTGCAGCCACAGAGCCGTGTTGGTGCCGACGAGGGTTTTCAATTCCTGGATGATCGAATTGAGGCTGCTTCCCGCACCACATGACTGCTCGTCTTCATTGGCGATGACCACGTGCAGAATGAGCTGGCCGTCACCGCGGTAGTCCAACTGCCGCTCACTGGTGATGCGGATCGACTGCGGTTGCTTGGAGGTGGTCAACTTGACCTCCAGTGCCCCTCCCGCGAGCTGGAAGTCTTGATGGTTGGGGGAGTCGCCCGTCCAGGCGCGCACTGCCGCCTCGATTCCCACGATGGGTGCCAGGTGATGGACCAGCACGTGCAGTTCACCCCACAGGCCCCGCCGCGCCGCCGGTGCCAGAGGGGTTCCAATGGCGGCGAGAAACTGCTGCCACACAGTCAGTCTTCCCAACAGTTCCTGTACGGCACCCGCGCTGTCCTGATGGGGCAGAATGCGTTGCACGACATCGTCGGCAAATGCGCAGAACACCTCCTCGAAAGCCGGTTCCCGCAGTTTGACCAACCGGCACGTCCGTCCATCCAGCAACATGGCGTTGACTTCGAGCCCGCGCGACTCGGGCCAGTGACGGCGGACGGGGCCGGATCCCAGTTCGGCCGGCAGGACGATCGCCAACATCCCGCTCTGGGGCTGCAGCGCCAGCTCGATCGGATACCCCGCTGCGCTGGCCCGACGGCTGCGCCATCCCGAAGTCGCGAGCTGCTCGCCCCGCATCTCGCGCCACATCGCCTCACTCTTCATCATTGAGCTCCGCGAGTTGCTGGGCGTCCCAGACCTTGCCGACGACATATTCCACACCGGTCGCGGTATGGCTGGTGGGCAGGCTGACCGCGACGCCAATCATCGGCTGCTCCGTCGGTAAATCCGCTTTGTTCCGTGTGAGCACCATGGGATAAATCAGCAACAGCCCCTGCGACCGGGGACGTAACAGCCGTATGATTCGGCCATTGGCCCGCTTTGCGGCGTTGTCACCGTCTCCGCCCCCGCGGATCTTTGGGGGTGTGCATAGCTGCCAGCGGCGAGTCAGCTCCAGCGCCACCTCGAGAGCATCGCGGCTTTGGTGGGCCTGTTCTTCCAGAAACGCCAGATCGTCGCATAGTTCCGGCTTGTCGGCGATCTGAACGAACCACCCGGCGTCGAACGTTCGTCCTAAAAAATCCCGTCCTTCGTCCTCCGGGTTCAAAAGGTTAGCCTTCGTCACATCCCAGGAGTTGTTTCCGTCTGTCACGGCACGTTCCAGATATCTGACAGCGAAACCGCCCAGCATTTCCGGACTTCCAGTGCCTTTGGATACGAGCGCCACTGTCCATTCACGCAACTCGCCCGTGCCCCGACTGTTTTGCTTCCGGATGTAGTCGGCCACGTACCGCCCCGTCGCCCGAGCCGATTCAAGTGGAAATCGCAGCTTTTCAAGGTAGTCGGCAATCAACGTGAAATCGACCTTTCGCCAGAGATAGCCGCGCGCTGGAGAATTCGTCTCTGAGGCTCCCAGCATGTCGCAGAAGGTGAGGGTCAGCGCCCGATTGTGGGCCGCCATCTCGGTTTGTTTCGGCAGCGACCAGGTCTGAACCAGTTGTCCTTCCCACGAGAGCTGTTGTTTGCGGGTATGGAACAGCTTGTTGAGCGCGGTCACCGTCATGCCGCCCGGATGGGTCCGCACCCGTAGACCATACTCTTCGGGCGTCGCGCATTGGGCATGCATGTACTCGAACTCCCGCCGCAGTTCCTCTTCGGCCAGAGCGATGTGCCGGTACCACTCCACCAGTTGTGGAGAGGTGAACAGTCGGCACAGATCGAGATAGCCTGGTCGGTACCCAAACCAACGTCCCATCTGCATGAGGGTGTCGTACATCTGTGACGTGCGCAGGAAGTAGCTGACCGAAAGCCCCTCGAGCGTCAGCCCCCGGGAGAGCTTGTCTCCCCCGACCGCAATGACGGTCATTCCTTCGGACTGGTTTTCTCGGTAGTCAAGCCCCTCAAGAGACTCGCCGTTGATGCCTCGGACCTCGATGCGTCCCACCGCCTCTCTCAACTGCGCGGCGACGTCGCTCCAGGGAGTGACCACGCCCTCCTCCCCCAACGCCCGCGAGACGGGAACAAATTCCCGCTCCCACAGGTCGTGCAGGTCCTGCAGCACGGTTTGCCCACGAGCTCCATCGCCGTACTCCAGCCGGTTGCGCAGGGCATAGACAAACTCAGCCACCAGTTGCACGACCTTTTGCTGCACCAAGACAAATCGCGTGACGTGAATCAGCATCGAATTGTGTTGATTGACCTGCCCCCGGGCCCGGCGGGCAGCACAGGTCAACACAAAACAGCGAATGGCCCGCTGCAGCGATTCGGGCAACTCGGTTGGTTCATGCCCCATCTTGTGCTTGGGCGGAAAGCACTGCGGCTGGTCGTAGTCGGTGACCTCCTGCACGATGGGAAGGGGATCGCTGGCTTCGATTCCCGAATCAGGATCTCCATCGAGACCAAACACCCGCCTCGGCCCGACATAGTTGCTGGGGGGTGGCAAATTGATGATGAAACTGCGTGGAAAGAGATCCTCCATGCCGCCATCATCATCGGGGTTGGGATTGATGAAGATGTTCGCAAACGGGGTTGCTGTGTAGCCGACATAGGCCGACTTTTCAAAGATCGCCAACAGGGTACGGATATGGCCATTGATGGCCGTCATCTCGCGTTTCCCCTCGTTCGACTTGTTGACACGGGCAGTGTTGATCGAGGCGTTGTCGGCCTCATCGTCGATCAACAGCAGCGGGGCGTCACGAACAATCTTCTGCCCTCCGCTGGAAACGCTGGCGGCGTGCTGCAGGCACTTGGCGAGATTTTTCAGCACACTCGAATTCTTCTTGACGACAAAGATCAACGGATCGCTGCCGGGACTCAGGCCGATGTTCTGAGACACACTCCTCAGCAGATCGCCGTTCTTCGCACTGTTGGTCAGCGCGTGGATCGGCAGAATGCGCGTGTCCATCTTGCCGACGCCGATCCTGGAATTCGTGGAGCCGTCGAGATTTCGTTTCTGCGAATCAAATCCCAGCACCCCTTCATCGATCCGCAATTGCGTTTGGGACCGCAGATCATTGTGGATCCCCGCGAGACGGATCACGTCCTTGTAACCGGCATCCAGGGCCTTGCAAATCAAACCGGTGTAATTCGACGTTTTCCCTGATTGAACCGAACCGACAACCATGCCGCGCCGGTCCCACGGTCCGGGCCGCCGGGGCCATTCCAGCCGCTCGAGCACCAGATCCGTAATGCGATCGGTACTCTCCACGACACTCGGAGGGAGCCCCTTTTCCGTTTGAAGATAACGCTGATATCGATTCCAGAATCGCCATTCAATCGAGGTCCGTTGATTGTGGAGCCAGGGCTAAAGTCCTCGCATGCTGGTGTCATCCAGAAGCAGGCCATCTTCTTTGGTCACCGAAAACATTTGACAGAGTTCCTCATACAAATGATCGACGCTCAACAGGCTCGCGGCTGGATTGACCATGCAGACAACCTTGATCGACTGCTCCGCAATTCTGCGAATCTGCTGTGGTGTTCGTTCTGGTAAGGCAGACAGCAGGATGGCCGCGTTGTTCACAGCGGTCTTGAAGGCAGCCTGTTTCGCAGCAACTTGATCAGTCATCATGTACTTTCTCCTTTAATCGCTGCAACAGGGCAGGATCTTTTTCGACAGATGCAGGAATGCGGGATGCCGGACTACAACGGGAGCGGCGACCCGGCCTGCAAACAGCGACTAAATGGTTTGACACTGGAGCGACTGAGTCTGCCTGTGGGTGCCGGTCTGGTGTCGCGCTGAGACCGTCGGCGCACGGCTAAATCTAAAAAGTCGCAAGAATTGCGGGCTGCAGACAGGCTGGGCCACGCCATCCGTGCAGAAAGCAATGTTGGGACAAGAGACATAGCTTCCTGCCGGAGTGGAGGTCGAGAAAATGGCAATCTTGGTCTGCGTCGGATTTCTTGTGTCGTGATAACATGCACCAGTGCCGATGCGCTCCGACAATCCTGTGGAGTTGTGACGCTCGCCTTAAACCCGGGGGCCGCATTAGCCACCGCCCACGACACCACGGGTGGCACTGTATTCCCAATCACCCGATACTGATGGGTTCGCGGCACTGGAAATGAAAACCAATCGGGAAAAGTCTGGACACGCGCCGCCTCGCGTGCGGTCAAGGAGCGCCGCTGCGTTGGATGAATGAACATGAGACCGTCGCGACTGAGATGGGCCACTATGGTGCTGCAGTAGTCAGTGCGACTCTGGCGAGTATACCGGTCGTAAAATGAGCTGCGATCGTAAGGAAACTCCAAAACACCACCGCGGCGCAGCACCTCTTTGGACGTCTCCCCCTCCGGAATTCGGTCGAAGTCCCGCAGATCGCGATCACTGTGCGGCCGGGCGACGTGGGATGTGAGCTCTTCACTCCGCCCAATCTCGACAACATGTTTCAAGTACCAGGCAGCGAGGGGATCCTCGATATGCCTCCGTCTCAACACCAGATCATACTCGGCCCGCTCCGCACCGGAGTCGGCAGGCAGGCGAGGAAGATCGCCGATGGCATGTCCGAGTTTGAAATCTCGTGTACCCACCATCGAGGCGATGGTTTCGGTCCGAAAATACATCGGCAGATCGAGGCGGGTGCCGATGATGAACTGCCGGCGACGCTTTTGTGGTACGCCGAACTTCCAGGCATCAATGACCGTGCCGATGACCCGATATCCGTGGTCGCGCGCCGTGGCGTGAACGGCGTCGAAATACCGCCCACCGGCAGCCGAGCGGATTCCCAGCACGTTTTCCATCACGAACAGTTTGGGCCGAAACTTGTCCACATACTGAAAATACTGTTCGTAAAGACGCCGTCGGGGATCTTCAATCAATCGACCGCCATGGTTGGCGCCATCCCGCTGACGAACCTGACTGAACCCCTGACAGGGGGGGCCGCCGACAATCATGTCGACTTCGGTCAGCCCTGTCAGTTTCTGCAACTCGGCCGGAGAGAACTTGGTCAAATCGCGACAGAGGATGTTTTCGGTGTCCGGGAAATTGGCGCGATAGACCTCGACGGCCTTGGGATCGAAATCAATTGATGCTTTGACCTGCCAGCCTGCGCGGTGCAATCCCAGCGAAAACCCACCGCAACCTGCAAAGAGGTCGAGGCAAGTCAATTCTTGATCCGGAGCGCGATTCTGGACCCGACGCATGCCCACCGTCTCACCCTCTGCTCCCAGCCTTGAATGATCAGTCCGTGATCTGATGTTATGTTCCGCAGTGTTCGAAATGGTAATGATTCCTCCTCGGAACAACAATGTCCGGGCAGGGGAGGGGGGGGCCCTGCTGACGATCTGCGGATTCCGGCACGGTTTGCCGTGACTGGCCGCTGTCGGCTGCATCGGGTTGAGATCATGCGGCGACTCTTCCGCCGAGTGGTCCGAATTCCCGGATCGGATTTCCCAAACCGACACGCATCGAAAAATACCGTACTTGGCGGGCTAGCAGCCGGTTGGCGGGAGCGCGGACCTCTGTGTCCGCTCCGCTGGGCATTCGTCGGGAGACCAGCGTGCCGCTGGGCAGAGAACAAATTGGAATCGACTCAGCCCTCATCCGCTGGACGTCCATCCAAGTACACCGTCCGCCTGGGGGCAGAAACAGGTTGGCGGGGGGGCGGACCTCTGTGTCCGCTCCGCTGGGTGTTTGTCGGGAGAGCGCCGCCCCGACGGGCAGAGAACAAACCTGGATCGGCTCGGCCCTTCGTCCCTTCAATGGCAGGTCATGATTCGTCGGCCACGCACAGAGAACATCCACCCACGCCATGTCCTGAAGGGGCGGTTGCGGTCCAAACGCGTTCGCTGCCCATCGGGGCGGGGGGTTGCGGTTGAATGCCAATTGGAGCGGACACAGAGGTCCGCCCCCCCGCGGCGCTGGTTCTGGACCCTTGCCGCGCGATGTGCGGATGGGCGCGGATTGGATTTTTCGGACTGCGCGGTTTGGCGGCCCATCGGAGCGGGGGTTTTCGGTTGGTTGCCCATTGGAGCGGACACAGAAGTCCGCCCCCCCGCGGCGCTGGTTCTGGGGCCTTTCCGCGAGATGTCTGTGAGTGCGCGGATTGGGGGTTCTGGTCCCCGTGGTGTGTGGCCCTCGGGCCTGAGATGTCACCCGCCGGTGGACTCTGCGGGCCGGTGGCCCTTGGGGCGACAGGTTGGAAACCTATCGTACTGCCGGCCGGTGGCCGCTTGTTGGGGGGCACGTGACGGGAGCAAGGCGTGATGCCGTGCCCTCTGGAACCCCTGCCGGGGTTCGGGCCGTGTGGGGGACG
>JBKCTR010000842.1:0-4147 GCA_046318755.1 Planctomycetaceae bacterium | reverse complement strand
CCCGCGGAAAACGCGTTGGTCAGAAGGGGCGGTCAGAAGTCGCGGCGGGAGATGTAGAAGCAGGTCAGTCCCAACACCACCGCCACGAACACCGCGCTGTGGCGGATGGTTCCCCACGCGTCGAGCTGCGTCCGCGCCTGCTGCAGGTCTCCCTCGTCCGGCCCCCCCATCGCCAGCGAGTCCTTCTCGGTCAAGAGCCACGTGCTCACCTTGTCGAGTTCCACCGGTTTGCGGAAGACCGAGTACAGCGGCTTGACCGCATACTGGTAAGTGTAATCCAGCAGTCCTGGTGCGGGGGCCGCTCGCGAGGTCTCGCGTCCCTCCGCCAGGTCGTAGTGGATCACCCGCGTTCCCCGGTCGCACAACAGCAGTTTCCCGCTCTCGTCGAACCCCACCGCAGAGACGTCTCCCCGGCCGGTCAAGCGCGGCCGGATCGGCACCCCCTGCTCGGCGTCGTAGAGCCAGACATCCCCACCGTGGTACAGCACCGCGCACCACCGCCCATCGGGTGACACCGCCGTGAACCGGGGATCGTCATACCGGAACGCCGTGTGCTCCTGCTGCGTTTTCAAATCGGTGCCATCCAAAACGAGCACTCGCCCATCTTCCAGCGCCAGGAAAACCCTGCCTCGCGACACCAGGCACAGGCCCGCGGGAGGCTGTGACTCTCCCTCGAACTTCCGCTCGGCCAGCAGTTCGTATTTTCCCTCGGCGTTGGGGGCCAACAGGCTCAACAGTCCCTGCCCATAGGTCACCACCCGTCCGGTGGCCTTCTCGAACCCGGCCGAGCTGTCTTCATCCAGCTTCAACCGGGGATTGGGCCCCAGGAACACAAACTTCGCCGACTTGCGGGTCAGCACGTCCTTCTGCGTCAACTCCAGGCGAAAGACACCGTCGGTCGCCACCGCCAGCAGTTGCTGCGACCCATTGAGGAACAACTGCCGCACCCCGGCCGGAGCCGCGGGCCCTTCTTGCCGCGCCCAGGCATTCTCGGCCGTGGCAAACTGCAGATTGACCGCCGGGGCCAACAGGCGGAAACCCCGCCGTCCCTGCGCCGGAGGCAACTGCACCGCGTACAACCGCGCATCCTCGGGATTGTACACCGGACCGACCAGCCGCGGCGTGAGAGCGGGGACCGGTGGACGGCGACGATCTCCCTGGGCCTGGAAGATGTCGTCCCAGCCCTGGCCGTTCCACTCTTTCAATTGTCCGCGCTCGGTGTTGCCCAACCAGGTCTCTCCCGCCGGAATCAGGCTGACGACCCGGTTCGGGTTCAGGGCGACCCCTTCCATGACCCCCTTCACCAACACCACGATCCATCCAAATCCCCAGAAGACGATGGTCAACACGATGGCGACGATCGTGTTCCTCGACAGCACACCGGCCATGGAACAGACCGAGTAAAACACCACGAACATGAACAGGAAGACCGGAATGCACCAGAACAACCGGGGGATCCACAGGTCGAACCGCCACCCCGCCACCAGGTACATGCCCGCCACGAAATAGGCGGCGTTCAGCCCGATGAAAACGCAGCCCCCCGCGAACTTGGTGAGGAACACCATGGTCCGCGAGACCGGCTTGCTCAGCAGCAGATCGATCGAACCGGGCTCGAAGGTCTGGGTGATCATCGAGGCGGTCACCAGAATCGCCGCGAATCCCCCCAAAGCCCCCACCATGAAATTCACAATCTGATTGATCACCAACCGCAGCACCGGCATCAACTGCGTCCGCGACAGCGGCAACCCCTCCGACAGCGTCCAGCCAAAGTATTCGACGCGGGTATCGGTCGCCGCATTGTGCGGAATCTCCTGTGGAAACGCCGACTCCAGCAGCAGCCGGTTGAACCGCGCGAGGTCCTCGGCAGGCAGGTTGGCCACCCCCCGGTCGCGCAGCTCGCGGGCCTCGGCCGGCAGGGCCGAGTTGGGCCAGACCTCCACCGAATCGAGGGTGGGGTTCTTGAGCAGTTCGTTCAGGTCGCGCAGCAGGTTGTCGGCTGTCTGCCGTGGCAACCCCTCGCCCGGCTCGCGGCTGAGACCCGTCAAAGCCTGCTGCAATTCGGGGGTCAGCCGCTGCCAAATCCGGCCGACCGCCGTCTCGGGCCGGGCCGCTGCCCCTTTCACTGGGTCCGGCGGGGCCACTGGGTCCGACGGGGCCACTGGGTCCGGCGGGGCCGCTGGGGCCGACGGGTCCGCTGCGGGCGCCGTCGGCTCGGTCGGGGGATTGGAACTGGCCCCTTCGGCCGGGTTGGAGTCGGGGTTGGCCGGTGGGTTCTCGGCGGGACTGGCGGGCGGAGCCTGATCGGCCAGCTTCAGCGCCAATTCATTCCACTTGACCACCGCATTTCGTGCCAGCCGCGTGGGTTTGACATCCCGAATGCCAAACGGTGCGATCGCGGCAAGAAACAGCGTGGCGATCGCGAACAAAATCCACAGCATGCGCGATGCCACCGCCTCGCGGAACGAATCGCGCAGAATTCCCAGGTACGGTCGCATAGCCCACATCACGATGAGGGTTGGTCGCGGACAATTCCCAGGAAGGCTTCCTCCAGGGTGTCCCGGCGACGGGTCAGTTCCAACAGGCTGATCCCCTCCCCACGCAGGGCGTCGATCAGCCGATCGATAGCCCCCTGGTCGGCCAGCCGCAGTGTCAATCGCAATTCGGCCGGCTGGTTCGCCACCGGTTCCCCGGAAGTCCAGGGCAATCCCTGCCGTTCCAGCACCTGCCGCACCCGCTCTGTCTCTCCCCGCAACACCAGGCCACATTCCGTCTCGGCCCGCCGCGTCAGTTCTTCGATTCGGCCAAACCTCTGCACGCGGCCCCGGTTCATGATAGCCACCCGGTCGCACACCAGCTCGATCTCCTGCAGGAGATGGCTGTTGATAAAGACCGTCTTCCCCTGATCCTTCAGATCCTTCAAGACCCGCCGCATCTCACTTCGCCCCACCGGATCCACCCCGTCGGTCGGCTCGTCCAGAATCAACAGCTCCGGATCGTGCAGCATGGCCTGCGCCAGCCCCAACCGCTGCTGCATCCCCTTGGAGAACTTCGCCACCGGCGTGTCTCCCCACTTCGCCAACCCCACGGTCGCCAGCAGCGGAGCGCGCCGCTTCCGAATCTCCCGCAAAGACAGCCCGCTCAACGCCCCGTAATACTCGAGAGCCGAGTTCGCGGTGTGATGCCGGGGAATGCGGTGCGTCTCGGGCAGGTACCCCACGCTGCGCCGCCCCCGCCGGTCTCCCGCCGGGTACCCCAGCAATTCGGCCGCCCCCGCCGTCTTGCGCACGATGCCAATCAACACCTTGATCAACGTGGTCTTGCCCGCCCCGTTGGGCCCCAGCAGACCAAAAATCGTCCCCCGCTCCACCGCGAACGACACCCCCCGCAGGGCTTCCACCTTGCGCCGAAAGATCCAGCCATCCCGATAGGTCTTTTCGAGCGAATCCACAACGATGGCAGGAGAGCTCACAATCAACACTCACATCGGAGACAGCGGCCGAGGTCCCAGGTCGTGCGGGAACTCCCTGAAGATCCAAACCATCATACCCGCCGCGACTGGCGTTGGCTTCGCATCACGTGAAAAAAGGTCGCGGACAGTCCCAGGGGCTGAGGGCCACCCCCTGGACTGCCGCGACCACACTCTGGGGCCGCTCGGGACCCCGCCACCAGTTCACCCCATTACGACTTCTTGACCACGATGAACGTGTTCACCCCCCGGGGATTCCGCACGAGGAACAAAACCCCCTTCGAGAAGTCGGCCCCCTTCAACGCCTGCTGGAAGTCCTCCACCGAGGCCACCCGCTGCTGACCCACCCGCTCAATCAACAGCCCTTCCCGCAGGCCCGCCGTCGCCGCCGGACCGTCGGCGTCGACCGAGGTCACCACCACTCCCTTGGTCCCATCCTTGTAACCCAACTCGCGGGCGACTTCGGCCGACAGGCTGTCGACCTGCAGACCCAACTCGGGCACCTTTCCCGGACTCGGCTTCTCGGGCTGGGCCGGACCCGCCCCGGGGCCTTCCTCGTTGCCCGTCCGCCGCAACGAGAAGTTCTGGGGCATCTCTTTCAGGGTGAGGTTCAGGGTTTTGTCCTTCCCGTCGCGGATGATTTGCATCGGGACCATCTCCCCGGCCCGGCAGCGTTCCACA
>JBKCTR010000841.1:0-2700 GCA_046318755.1 Planctomycetaceae bacterium | reverse complement strand
CTCACGCTTCTCAACCACCTCTTCCTTCCAGGGATTCACCCGGCGGAATTCCGCGAGAAACTCATTGAACGATTTGTGTCGCTGGTCGGGTTTCTTGGCGAGCAACCGCAGCACGATGCGATCCATCTCCTCAGTGATGTTGCTGTTGATCATGGAGGGGGGAGGTGCCGGATCCTGAATGTGACGCATCAACAAATCATTGGGTGTCGAACCGGCGAAGGGAGGACCGCCAGTCAGCATCTCGAACAACATGACCCCAAACGAATAAAGATCCACCTGAAAGGACAGGGGCTTCCGCATGATCTGCTCGGGGGCCATGTACGAGCGGGTCCCTTTGGCCGTTTTCGACTTCGGGGCAAACACCTTCGAGAGGGCCCCGGCCGGCTTCCCCGCCAGCGACATGTCGATCACCTTCAACTCACCCGACTTGTTCACAAGAACGTTGTCGGGCTTGATGTCGCGGTTGATGAAACCCTTGTCGTGCAGGTGCTGATAGGCCATTGCGGCCGACTCGACAATCCTCTTGAGTCGCACCTGCACCGAAGTCAGGTTGTTGAACAACTGCGCCTTCAGATTCGGAGCGTTAAACAACTCCATCGTGAAGTACGACTCTTTTTTGAACATCGTCCCCCAGTGACCATCGAGGTACTTGATAATGTTCGGATGATCGAGTTGTTTGCCGATGGTGAATTCGTTCTTCATCGCCGCCACCTGCTCGGCATCTTTCATCGCCTCGGCGGTCAGCTGCTTCAATGCGATCCGTTTCTGTCCATCGCCCGCCTGAACCTCCCAGACCTGGCTGTTTTTACCGCCGGCGATGAACGAGACGATCTTGTAAACGCCGATCATTGACTGGTCGGCAGCGTCCTTCTTGTCTTTATCTTTGCCCGCGCCCTGTCCTGGTGCTGTGGCCATGCTACATGCCTCGCGGTCAAAAACCGCTGTTGGTGGTGGTGGGCTTTTTCTTCTTGCCAGGTTCCGCCCCGGGCTTCGCTCCCGCCGCGGTCTCCGCGGTGGTCAGAGCACGCAAGGGGGTTCCGTCGGCCAATTCCCGCGTGGTCGCCACGATGACCTCGTCCGTCGCCCCGAATCGCCCCGAGACGTAAACGGCCTCACCCCCGGCACGACCATGGATCTGCACCGGGAGGTTGCGGACGACCCCTTGCCTCAAGACCTGAACACGGCGCGTGCCATCTGGTTGATTGCCCACTGCGGCCGCACTGACCGCCGTGATGGAATCTCGCGGCAACAAGAGTGACTGCACGGTCTGGCCTGCCCGCAGTTTGCCGACTCCGTTCTCAATCAGCAGCAGGGCCAGGGCTGGAGACTCCACCAATTGGCTGACCGCCGCAAAGCGATCAGCCAAGGGCAAGAGCGCAACCACCTTGGCCTGGACCGCAGTCCCTTCCACCAGGATCTCCATTTGCCCACCGACTTGAACGGTGGATCGATCGACGGGAGCCTCGACGGAAAGTTGAGTTGCATCGACCACGCGGGCCAGCTTTTGTCCGGCCTTAACAAACTCTCCCTCAACAACCAGAAGTCTCTCCAGTGTGCCGCCGAACGGAGTGCGAATGACTGCCTGTTCCGCGTCGTAAGTCGCCAGAGCCACTTCGGACTCGGCCTCTTCAACCCGGGCGTCGGCGATCGCGAGTTGATTCCCGTTGGCCTGCTGTTTCTCAGCTTGGGCGGCCTTCAGCCGAGCCTTCGCCCGACGAACCAACAGTTGCGGGCGCGAGTCATCCAGCCGAATCACCTCGGTTTTCTCGCGAACCGCTTCTCCTTGACGCCCTGAAATCACCCTGACAACGCCATCCGTCGGGGCCACCAAATCGACCGCTTTTGCCGCCTCAAGCGCGAGACGAACGCGATACCCATCCGGGGGGAGCAACTGCACGGCTTCCCGTCGGACAATGACTTGTTGAACGGGAGCGATCGGTTTCTCGCCCTCTTCCCCTACCGTTCCTTGTCCCAACAGAAGACTACGCCCCATGCCGAGACAAAACACGAGGCCGAAGCCAGCCCAGAGCCAACCGCGACGACCGTCAATTGACCAAGATGCGGGAGACATGCGTGCAGTCTGGCGGCGAATGGGACATGCTGTGGCGGGAGGTCCTCATCGGGCAAACAACCGTTCCTACCGATAACGTAAGGGTAAGTGGCGCAACCAGCAGTGTCAACGGGTCTTGTCTTTCGAGAGGTATCGGACTGCCCCGTATTTTGCTAATCTTTGACCGCTGGACCGCCCTCCGCAGCCAGGCAAGCCGAGTTGAGATCCGCGCTCTGCCTGAGTCCCCTGCCCCTCCACCTCCCCACCCACTCCCGTTCCCTTTCCGCGATTGGGAAATCACTCCATGAACTCTCTTGCCATCCTGCTGACATGTGCCACTTGCTTGGCCAATCCCCTGGATGAATCGCCCGCCGTCGCCCTTCGCTACTCGGGGACTTTGCTCTCGGGAGTCAGAAATGGCGAGGGATCACCTGTAAAAAGGTTCACTCTCTTCGCCTTGGTTCGCCCAACGGAGAGTGGCCGAGAGCTCACCTGGTTTCTGACCGAGCGCGGGGCTGGGAACTGGTCTTGGCCGGAGCGTTTCGGTCAGCTCTCCTTCAACAACGAATTGGCTGCCGCGGGAGGCAGTCCCCCTCGGCTTCTCTACGACTATGAGGGAACACCAACCGTGTTGGGCTTCCCCCTCCCAT
>JBKCTR010000840.1:0-4913 GCA_046318755.1 Planctomycetaceae bacterium | reverse complement strand
CCTCCGCGAAATTGGGGGTGGCCCGGGAGGGGGCTGTGGGCTCGGCACTGCTTCCCCCCGTGAACCCCGGAGTGTCGGGCGAATGGACTCCGCCGGTGGCGGCGGGATCGGCAGGCGGTTCGTCGGTTGGCTCGACAGATTCGTCGGCGAACCCTCCCGCGGGAATGATGGTCCGTTTCGACTGGGCAGTCCCTGGGGGAGCCAATGCCTGAGCCGCCACCCAGCGCCATTCGCCACGGGGAGGGACAATCCGCAACCACAGTGTTGATCCGCCGGCCTTCTCACCGGGGAGTTTCTGTTCTCCGAGGATCTGAATCTCATCGCCTTCCAGCAGCCGGGACTGATAGACATCGTGATCGCGAGCATCCATTCCCCCCACGCGGACATCCACCTGGGCGACCCGGACAACTCCGGTGCGGGGAGTGGTCTTGGTGACCGCGTCAGCGGGGATCCAACTGGAACTGCCCGCCGGGGGAGCGATCATGTGCCACCCTCCCGGATCGTGGCGGTGGACGGTGACGGTCTGCCCACGCCGCAGACGGCTGGTGAGGTAGTATTTGCTTCCGGGGCCGGAGCGAATCTCGGCGGAATCGGCCAAAACCGTGGTGGTATAGGGAAACTTCGGGCGGGGTGCCGCCGCACGCAGAGGATCGGCAATCACCAGTACGGCGCAGGCTGCGATGCAGAGAGACAGAATGTGTCGCATGGAACAAGGCCCCCGACAGGCAGGCAGGAAGAGGGGGACAAACCGCAGGCAGGAGAATCCGCGGCACGCAGGAAGGGAGTAGGGTCATACCACGAAGGGGCGAACCTGCTCAAGAGCGGGATTTCGGTGCGGGGGCCAAATGGCAATGGTGAACGCCCCCGTGTTCTCCACCTCCCACCGAAGACCCGTCTCTCAAGGCAGCCGTCAACTGTTGGCATGAGAATCACGGCAACTTGAGTCAAATCACGGGTCGACCGCCGGTTTTGACAAAATTCCTCTCGACACCATCGCAGGAGGCATGGTACGCTGAATTTCACCCCACTCATTCCCGTCTGTACAGACTCTGGTCTTCTTTTGGCAGCTCGCCATCCAATCAGGATGGGTCATTTGTTGCCCCCTTCCCCTCATAGCGGTTGTCGCCACTCATGGAACGAGTGTTGTGCTGCGCCCTGGGTGTCTCGTTGAGCCTGCTCGCGGGCTGTTCGCACACCACCCCCATCGCCCAGACGCGTGGGACCGAGGCAGCTCCGGCGAAAACGATGCCCAATCGGGCCGATCTCACCGCCCGCATCAACACGGTCGAAGCCGAGGCGGAACGGGCCAAGCAGGCGGGAGACAACGCGTCGGCACTGCATGCCTACAGTCGCCTGTTGTTGTTGGATCCCGGTCATGTCGACGCCCACCATCACCTGGCGGTGGCCGCCGACATGGAAGGTGAGTTCCGTGAGGCGGAACAGCACTATCGCGCCGCCTTGACCCGTGACCCCGAAAACGCCGATCTGCGGACCAGTCTGGGCTGGTCTTTGTTCCTGCAACACCGCGATGGTGAAGCGCTGCGGGAATTGCAGCGGGCTCTCGAGCTCGATCCCGAACATGCCACGGCCCTCTACAACATGGGTTGGCTCGCCGCGCATCGGGGCGAGGAGGACAAAGCACTGCAGTATTTCCGGAGGGGGGGTACGGAGGCGCAAGCCCAGGCCCTGATGGCGAAAGTGCGGCTGGAACTGGAGGATCGGTCTGCCCGCAACGAGACCCAGCGTGCAGTGGCCCGGTTGGGAGCTCCTTCGCCCCGGGGCCGCCTGTCGCGGGATGAAGAGTCGGACATAACCACCGTTCAGGCTCAGGCCGAATGGGAAGGAACTCAACCAGCCGCGCAGACGCGCACCGCGTCTCTCGAAACCGAGCAGCCATCCGTGCTTGAATCACCGGCTCTTCCGTCCGAACTCGACGAAGAACCAGAATCGACCCGGTTGCCGTCCATGGAATCTGCTGTGGACCCCGCCATCCGGCATCTGGCCGAACGTCCTCCGGTCTCAATCGTTCCGCGCAAGACCGAGACGTTGGTCGAGTTGCCGCTGGACGCTGTCACCCCGCCGGCTGAAGCGGGTGAACTGGGGGTGGAAAGTCCTGCGGTGGAAAGGAAGGCGGAGGAGTTGGGGGACAGCGTCTCGGCGACCCAACCCCTGACCAGTCATCGAGCGGCATCAAAGCCCCGCGCCATCAATCCTCCGATCACTCGCCGGGAAGCTGGTTCTTCCCCTGAGTTACGCTCTGGGGATCAGTCGAAAATGGGCTCTTGGGCCGAGGAGAGTCCGGATTCCGGATTGCCACCTGGTGAGAGGGTGATCCGAACGACCGATTCCTGGTCGGCATTCAGCACACGGACACTGGCCACTGTGGGCCGGGCGATGCTGGGAAAGCCGACGGTCAGGGGTGAGACGGTCTCCCGCCATGCCAGAACAGCCACGAATGAAGACGCGGCCTTGCCGCGCGAAACGACTGCTGCCGCCGGGGAGAGCACCTCGATCCCCACTCCCTCAGAAATCGATTCCGAATTGATGCAGGCCGCCCGGTTGGGACTGAATCTGGGTCAACCGGCCACCCGCCGTTTCCATGTGCCCAGTCCAGCGGGTGAAGACTCGGAATAAGGCGGCGTCGGAATTGGAAATCGACCGCGGGGCGATTCTCCATCGAGAGTCCGCACAAACATTCCTGCCCCATCTGTGATTTGTGATTCACCGGGGGAGGCTGTTGGTCCACCTGATGTGAACCGCGCCTGATGTGAGCCGAGTTGGGCGGCTGATGGACCAATGCGAGAGTGGGGTTCATCCACACGTGGGATGGAAAGCGCGTTGATGGATCGCCGGTGGAGACGTGCGGAACCAGCCCAACTTTGAGAATCTCCCGGGCTGAGCCATACGGGGAGTCTCTCGGTCACAGGACTGCGATTGACTCACTCGGACTCGGGTGGGTCGCTGGTCGCTGGCTGACCGCCAGTGGAGTGGAACTCGTGCCAACGCTGCCACGCGTAGGTCCACTCCATCCAGAGTCGCATGAACGACCACAACACCCGCAGTCGGTTGAGTTGGGTCGGGGGGAGCCGGGTGGGCTGAGCAATGGCCTGCCCCAGGTCGCGCAGGTTCCAGCGGTCGGCCAAGTGCCGGGCCATTGCGTCACACGTCAGATCAATCGGTGACTCATCGGTCAGGAATCCGGCAGCCTCCGCTTCAGCGAACATTTGAAACAGCCGCGGCCGCTGGGGATCGACCTCCAGCGGAACCGTGTCTCGTTCGGCCTGGAGGATCAGTTGTTCGATACGGTCGATCAGGTCTTGGGCCAGCAACCGCGCCGGCTCGCTGGCGGCGGAGAAGGAGTCTGTCATCCTGTGTCGGCAAAAAGGAGGGACGGCATCCGCAGACCCTTCGCACACCACCAAAGGGTTTTACAACCGGTCATCGTCCCGATTTGTGGTGAGCCGGTCAATTGCCGGGAGGCTGTGCGACCGGCCAGAAAAAACGAACCCTGCCCGACCAGTCTGGGGCTGGCCGGGCAGGGGACTCAGAGATTCAACAGGTCAGACGCACTGGTTTAGGGAACCCGGGTCCAGCCGAAGGGCAGGAAGTCTTCCGGATTGTCGGTCCCCACACCGTTCGAGCTGTCTGGAGCCGTGGAGGGGAAGGTGTCGAAGATGAAGCCGGCAGGCACATCGAAGCCCGAACCCGTGAACAACCGGAAGGTGCTCTGTCCCAGACCCGGATAGAGGAACGCGTTCGAGCCGCCGCCGGGAGTCCCGGGCGGCAGACCAAACCGGGCCGCCAGACGCTGGGCATTGCGGGGCCGGGTGTCGAACCCGAAGGGTCCCGGATCGGTCGCACCGGTGGTGCGCGACTTGAAGTCGGGCTCGGCGTTGGTGTATTGGGCACCCACATTGTTTACAGCGGCCGAATCGAACAGATTGCTGTGTTGCGTCAGGTCGAGTCGGGCCAGCGGATCGCTGCTGTAGGAATCGACGATGAATTCGGTGTCGGACCAGGTCCCCGCCGTGACGGCCGGATCAACAGTCGAGACAAACGACTGGTAGAAGACGTCGTTGCCGAAGTTGCCACCGAAGGTGTTGTCGACCACGGTGGCCTGCACACCACCCAGTCCACCGGAGAAGAAACCTCCGGGGAAGGTGCGGCCGAAGTCACCATCACTCGTGCCCACGCGGACGACGAGGCCGGTGGTGTTGAAGGCGCTGCTCACCCCGTTGCCGGTGACCACGTTGTCAGTGAAGTCGAAGATGGTCCGCGGCCGGGTGTTGACCGCCCCATCCGCCGCCAGGGCGGCCGTGGCGGGGGCTGTCTGATTCTGCGTGGTCGAGGCGGTATTGACGAGATAGACCCCTTCCTGACCGTTTTCGATGATCGAGTTGCCAGCCGCCGAGATGGTCAGATCAGCCCGACTCGAGGTTCCAATCCGATTGAGGATGTCGATCCCGCGTCCCGTGTTACGGCGGATGTTATTGTCGGTCAGAGTGACCTGCAGCCCCGGGGTGAAGGGGTCGAATTGGGCCTGATCGTTGAGGATCTCAATTCCATCCCCGGCATTCCCGGTGATCGCGTTCAGGCTGATCGCCCAGACATTCTCTTGGTTCACCGAACTGGAGGTGATGTTGAGGTCGATGCCTGTGCCACCAGTATTGTTGATGGTGTTGTCGGTGATCTGGCCGGTACCAGGACCGTTCACCACGATGCCCCCACCGGCGTTGTTCGAGATGATGTTGCCATCCCAGGGGACACCAATCGAGAGGTCATCCACGGCCGAGTCGAGCTGGATGCCCGCCAGACCATTGTTGACGATCTCGTTGCCGTGCCACTCGCCATCGACGTGGCGGGTGTCTGCCTGGGCGTTGATCGACTCGGTGGTGTGGATGCCGAAGCCCGCG
>JBKCTR010000839.1:0-25368 GCA_046318755.1 Planctomycetaceae bacterium | reverse complement strand
CCCTGCGGTGGCGCGACTTCCAGGGGACGACGCCGCAGGAGGTCGCGTTGACCGGTTGGGTGCTGCCATGACACAGACTTCCCCGAACAGACTGGACGGGCAGCGAATGGATCGGCAGCGAATGGACGGGCAGCGAATGGATCCGCAGCACCGGCACGACCGCCGCCGTAGCCGTGACGGCTTCACTCTGGTCGAGGTGGTGGTGTTGATGTCGATCGTCGCGCTGCTGATGACGTTGGGAGGGGGTCTGCTGCGACGCCTGCTGGCGGCCGACCGGCAGATTGCCCGGTCCCTCGAGACGGCCCGCCAGATCGACCGGCTGAGCAGCCGGCTGCGGCGGGATGTGCAGTTGGGAGATCTGGACGCGGGGGCCACCCCCACGATCCCCTCCCGGCTCGTCCTGCGGATGGCCGACGGACAGACGATTGACTACACGGTGGCGGGGAACCGGCTGACCCGCGAGGTGTTCACTGGTGAGACCCGGGAGGTGCGCGACAGTTATGTCTTTCCCACGGGAACGGGGCTGGTGTTTGACCTGACCTCGCCGGGCGGGGAGGTCAACCCGGGGGATGGTGTGGGGGATGCCGATGTGGGACGGACGAAGGGAGCGGGACCACGGCGCATTCGGCTGACGCTGGCGTTCTCGCGGCAACTGGCGGGCCAACCCGAACGGTCGCGTGGCGCCCCCCCACCGCGGGAATTGACGATCGAAGCGACGCTGGGCCGGCTGCGAATTGCCGAAGCGGCGGCAGCGGGAGGGACGCCATGAGAACCATTCGCGAGAAAATGGCACGCACTTCCGCGAGATGCACTTCCTCGGCCCGAGCTGCTGCAAAAGCCCCCCGGCTGCGGGGTGGGCGGCGGGGTTCGCTGTTGACCATCGTGATGGTGCTGTTGGTGGTGATTACATTGCTGACCGCCGCGCTGCTGCGTGGTTCGCTGCTGGGAATTCGGCGGTTGCAGATGTCGGAACGCGTCGCTCAGGCCGACCTGCTGCTGCAGGCGGGGCGCGACCGAGGGGTCGCCTTGTGGCGCGGGGCAGGTCCTGAGGGGTGGGCCGAGGGGCCAGCGCAATGGGATCTTTCCGCCGAGGAAGTGCCCGGGGGGGCCCAGGTCGAACTGCGTCTGGCCGAGGGTCCGGCGGGCAGCGCACCCCAGCTCGATGTGACGGTGACCTACCCGCGCGAGGGGCCGACCCCCGTCCGCCGCGAGGGGCGGTTTGCGTTGCCGGCGCGCGGCGTGGATTCCCCACCCACCGTCCCCGCGGATCGACCCGCCGCACCGGCCGCACCCACCGAAGCGCCTGCGAGTGAGTCTCAGGCGAAGTGATTTCTCCCGTGAGACCGTCGGCGCGGCCGTCGCGGCCACGTTTTAGAAACACACGATTTCCCAACACACCGTTTGCTCAGAAACCCCCAGGTGACCCGATGAACGAGAGCCGCAGAAACGAGATGTCCCCCAGATCCATGCCGCGCCGCCGCCGGTCGCGGGGCTTCACCCTGATCGAGTTGCTGGTGGTGATTGCCATCATCGGCATTCTGGTGGCGCTGTTGTTGCCGGCGGTGCAGCAGGCGCGCGAGGCGGCCCGGCGGACGCACTGCAAGAACAACCTCGTGCAGATTGGGTTGGCGCTGCAGAACTACGACCTGGCGTTCGGGCGGCTACCACCGGGGACCGTGAACCCGACCGGGCCGATCAAGAACGAGCCCAAGGGGTACCACATGGGCTGGCTGGTGCAGATTCTGCCGATGATGGAGGAGACCCCGGTCTGGAAACGGTTCGACTTCCAGTTGTCGGTGTACGACGAGGCGAACGCGGTGCCGGCCCAGGCGCGGATTCCCATTTTGAACTGCCCGTCGAACCCGACGGTGAGCAGTCCGGGCAGCACCACGTATGCCGGTGTCCATAACGACGTGGAAGCCCCGATCGACGTCACAAACAACGGGGTGTTGTTCCTCAACAGCAGTGTGAAGACCGAGGAGATACCCGACGGCACATCGCACACGATCTACGTGGGGGAAATTGCGGTTTCGATGCATCCCCTGGGTTTCGCGTCGGGAACGAATGCCACGCTGCGGAATGGTTCGACGCTGGGCGCCGTGCAGAGCAACCTGTACCGGGGGGTGACCCGGCCTGGGGAACCGCCGAAAGTCGCGGCGGAGGAGGGGGGCGAGAACGATCCTGCGTTGCTGACCGTGGGGGGGTTCGCGAGTGCGCACACCGGAGGGAGTCACTTCCTGTTTGGAGACGGGTCGGTGCGGTTCCTGTCGCAGAACATCGGGCAGCCGGTCTTCCAGAGCATGCTGAATCGGGGTGACGGAGCGATGTTGGGAGATTATTGAAAAATGTCCGGCCGGCGCGTTCGACGCGGTTTCACCTTGGTGGAGCTGATTGTCGTGTTGGTCTTGGTGGGGATGCTGTTCGCCCTGGTGTGGCCGGCGATCATGGAGGCGCGCGAGACGGCCCGACGGACGCAGTGTCGGAACAATCTGTTTCAGATCGGGCTGGCGCTGCACAATTACCAGCATGCCCACGGTGTGCTGCCGCCGGGGTGTGTGAATCGAACCGGCCCGATTCGCAACCAGGTGGAGGGATATCACTTCGGCTGGATGATCCAGATTCTGCCGATGTTGCAGCGGGCGGATCTGTGGAACCAGGTCGATTTCGGACGGTCGGTGTACGACCGGATGAACTCGCCTGTGACGACGGCATACATCCTCCAGTACAACTGTCCCTCGTATCGGTACTCGAAAGGGATGGGAGAAAGCCAGTACGGCGGAGTGCATCACGATGTCGAGGCTCCGGTCGACGTCGACCAAAACGGCGTGCTGTTTCTCAACAGCGCCATTCGGGATGAAGACCTTCCCGATGGGTTGTCGCACACGGCGTTCGTCGGGGAATGTGACGTGGCAACTCACCCGTTGGGGTTGGGCTCGGGAACGCAGGCGACGCTGCGAAATGGGGGCAGTCCGCTGGCGGGATCCCCCGCCACATTCGGCGAGTTGCCGCGGCTGCCGACGATTGGCCCTCCCGATGATCCCGCCACCAAGACCAAGTCGCCGCCGCCGATCGGGGCCCGGTTTTCGGGCCCGCATTCCGCAGGTGTGCAGTTCCTGCTGGGGGATGGGAGCGTGCGTTGTCTGGGGCTGTGGATCGATCAGCGGGTCTATCGCAGCCTGCTGAACCGGCGGGATGGGGGAGTTGGAGACGGATGGTAACGGAGTGCGCGAAGCTCACTCGGGCCGGGGAGTCGTGGCGAGAGAAGGAGTCGTAGCGGCTGTATCACCTGGGCTGTTGGTACGGCGGGTATCGTCGTCGCTTTCCCGGGGTATCGGTTGGCAGCCAACTCAGGGAATCCCGGATGGGAACAGGGGGGCCGCAGCGATATTCTGAAAGAAGCGATGGTCGTCGTCCGCGCTGTCGCACACCGATAGATCGAAACTAGGGATGGGAGACAGAGGCATGACCCTACGCATCGAAGGCCAGCCGAATTGGAAAGTGACCCCGCCCCGCCGCCGGCGCGGAGCGCCCGCTGGAACGACAGGGGGAGAGGTCTTGCCCACCTTTTTGCAGGATGGGACCTTCGAGGTGGTCGAGGAGGCGAGACTGGAGGGTCCCGCGTTGGAACCCGCCAAAGTATCCCGACGGGGATCACGGGGCGGTGCACGACGGGCCGGTGAAGCAGAGACCGGGTTGACACTCACGCTCGAGCAGCCCCCCGGCGAGCCGTATGTCGTGGTGGCCCGGCAGGACTCCGGGTCGATTTCGTTTCATATTCCGCAGGCGGGCGAAACCAAAGCGGTGCGTGGGGGGCGACGGGGGGCAAAGTCAGCGGCACCGCTCACCGTGACCATTCCCGTCGGCGGGGGAACAGCTCCAGAGGAGACGACCGCCGCCCCGCGCCGTGGCGAAACCCGCGGCCTGGTGGACAAGGCGGTGCGGGTAGTGGTGTTGAAGGTGGCCAACGCCATCGCCGATTACGCCATGGAGGTGCTGGCCCGCAAGCTGGAGGAGCAACTCTGGAAAAAAGGCAATCGAACGGAAGGCTGGGTGCGGGTGGAACTGGAGGCGAATGGTTTGGTGACCTATCGCCCCGGACTTCCCGGGGGGGACGTGTCCGGACGGTCGCTGCTGTTGTTGCATGGAACGTTCTCGCATACCGCGGCGGCGTTTGGGGATCTGCTGGGAGACCGCGACACGGCTCTGCGGTTGAAGGCGCTGTATGGCGACCGGATCTTTGGGTTCGACCACTTCACGATCAGCAAGACCCCCGGCGAGAATGTGGCGGGACTGTTGGCCGCGCTGCCCGAAGGACGCCGGTTGACATGTGATGTGATCACCCATTCGCGGGGGGGCCTGGTGCTGCGGACGCTGCACCAGGAATTGACCCGGGGCAGCCACCCCGACCCGAGGGTGACACTGGGGCGGGTGGTGCTGGTGGCGTCGCCGAATGGGGGGACGCCCTTGGCGACCCCCGAGCGGTGGGAGCAGACCCTCGGCCGGTTCGCCAATCTGCTGGAAATGTTCCCCGAGAATCCGTTCACCACGGCGGCGGGATGGATCTCGGGAAGCCTGTCGTGGCTGGCGCAGGGGCTCAACCGCAATCTGCCGGGAATCCAGGCGATGGATGCGAATGGGAAGACCATTCAGGATCTGGCGAAGGTCGCGGGCGCTCCGGGGGAGGAGTGGTCGGCGGTGATTTCAGACACCCAGGTTCCCGCGAAGATGGGTCTCGCCGCGCGGCTGGGCGACCTGGGAGTCGACGGCTTCTTTCAGGGGGCAAACGACCTGGTGGTGCCGACCGACGGGGGCCGCCAGTGGGGAGCCGATCTTGAGGCGCAGATTCCCAACGAGCGGGTGGGGCGGTTTGCCAAGCAGGGAGGAAACCTGCTGGCACCGGCGGATGCCCTCGTGATGCACACGACGCTGTTCGCGCAGAGCGCGACACAGAAGTTCATTGCCGACACGCTGCAGACACCCGCCATCGAGGCGGCCATCCGCGGGATGCTGCCGCCGTCACAATTGCCGACGATTTTGCCGGGCTTTCAGACAATTCCAGAGTCAGCGACAGAGCCGAGCGAATCCAAACCAGCGCCCACCAGGACGCCCGACGAAGTCAAGTCGGTTCCGACAACTGTCGCTTCGCCGCCCGTGATGACGATCCGGACCGAGGCTGATGCTCAGGCATGGTCGCGCCAGGATTCGCTCGAGATGATTGTGTTGGAGCTTCCACTATGTCCGGAGGAAGCACTTCAGACGGAAACCTCTGGAATGGGGCAGGTTGACGAGAAGGTGAAAAAGGCCGCACAAAAAATCAGGCGGCGCGCGCAGCTACTGGCGATGTATGGCGGTGCAAGTGTGGTGGTTCCGTTTCATTTGTTCGGTGAGAAGGATAATGCCGGGAGGCATTGGCAGGAGATTATCGGCCGTCAGATTTCGATCTCCAAACATGCGAACACGGGAAAGAGGGACGCTCCCACCGCGGATGAGATGGAACATATGGGAGAATTGCTCTTCGACAAAATGTTTCCAGCGCCCGTCCGCCAGTTGTACGACCAGGCTCGCTACCGGGAAAGAAGCCGCAAGCTGAATGTGATCTTTACGTCGATGATTCCCTGGGTAGCCAATCTGCCCTGGGAGTTCGCATTTGACAACATGTTGAAAGAGTATGTCTCGGTCACCGACGTCAGGTTTGTGCGGGGCGTACTGACCCCAGTGGCAAGTGACTGGATTGAGACAAAGGTTGGTTCTCCCTTGAGGATTCTGTTGGTGGGGGCGCAGCCCGGCGATCAGGCACAGCTCGATTTGTCGAAGGAGGTGACTGGGATTCAGCAAGTGCTTTCACAGCTCGAAAAAGACGGACTCGTTACCGTCGATCTACTGCCCAACGCCACCATTGAGGATCTGCATGACAAGGTACGCGAGGCCCGGTATGGTGAAATCGATGTGGTGCATTTCATGGGGCATGGCGATTTCGACGAGGAGCAAGAAGAGGGTTGCCTGCTATTCAATAAAGACGATGGTGGTACCGACAAAGTTCCCACAGAACACCTGTGTGCGATTCTGCGCAGTCGAGGCATCAAGGTGGTGTTTCTCAACGCCTGCCAGTCTGCCCACGGAGGCTTCAACGTATACAACAAAGGTGTGGGTCCCGGTCTTGTCGCTGGGGGAATTCCTGCGGTGGTGGCCAACCAGTATTCCGTGTTCGACAACGCCGCAACGCGGTTTGCGCGGGTCTTTTACCGCTGCCTCGCTCAGGGCTTGGCGTTGGGGGATGCGGCCCGTGAGGCTCGTATTGGATTGCGTTTCTCCGATCCCAATTCCAAGATTTACGATTGGGGTGTGCCGGTGCTCTTCACCCGAATTCCCGATGCCGTGTTGTGCTCCCGACGGTGATCACCGCGCGGGAAAGAATGGTCTGACCGGCGATGGGTGGCAGACTCTGCTCTGGCGGCTGGCGGCGCGACGCGGGGATCTTCCCGCCCGAATGGTGTCCCGTCATCACGGTGTGCCGGCGGCGGTCGGAGCGCCCTGCCGGGCCCGCAGCCGGATCACATCATCGTGCGTCCGGCGTTCCCAGCCCGTCACCGTTCCCTCGTCATTCATTTGCGGGAAGACGTAAACCGGGGTCAGCACCGCCTCCCACCCCTCGGCAGTCGGCGAGACCGTCACTTCGAGGTGGCCGTAGTGCTTCCCTCCCGAGACCAGACGGCGTCCCTGCCACACTTCGGGGGCGTTGACGTGTGCCAGGAACTTGCGGAAGGGGTTCTCGGCCCCCGGCATTGGTCCCCGCAGACCATCCCCTCCGACCCCCACGTCGTACAGGTGCAGGGTGTGTTCCTGGTTGTCTCCATCGGGCAGCGTCTCTTCGCCGGTCGCCTCGGAACGTTCCCACATCTCGTCGTGCCCGCTGAAGACGGCGTCGACGCCGTATTTCAGCAGCGTGGGGAGCAGCACCCGCAGCGGGCTGCCGGGATGCCCCTGGAAGTTGGGGTGATCGAGCGGCAGGCTGTGCATGCCCGAGCCGACCATCGAGTGGTGGAACTGCACGAAGGTGAATTGCGAACGCTGCTGGGCGTCGGCCAACTGCGTCTCCAGCCATTCGAACTGTTCTGAGCCGGGGTTGAAGTCGGGGGCTTGGCTGGCCTGCAGGTTGAAGTTGGTGTCGCGCGGCGACTGGTGCGGCGAGCCGTCGCTCGAGTCGAGGCAAATGAGGGTGACCGGACCGTAGTCGACCCGGTAGTACCGCCCCACATGCTCGCGCTGCTGGGCCCCGTTGTTGGGGGTCTCGAAGTAGGTGAGGTATTTCGACACCGCGAAGTTGACGGCGGGAATGGCATGGCCGCCGCCGGGACCGGCGTAGTTCTCGTGGTTCCCCAGGGCGGGAAACAGCGGGATCCGCGAGGCAATTTGCCCGTAGTCTCCCGCGTTGTGCTTCCAGAATTCGTCCCAGTCGCGCTGCTCCCCCCCGTTTTCGACCAGGTCCCCCACCACGCACATAAAGTCGGGCTGGGCGGCGGCCATCACCTTGAGGTTCTCGCGGTAGCCGTCGGTCTGGTTGGCGGGGTAGCGCGTCTGCACCCGAGGGCGGTTGCTGCCCGGGCTGGCGGGCCATTCGACCCCGGGCAAGGTGGACGACTCGGGTTCGGTTTCGGAATCGGAATAGACCACAAAGCGGATCGGCTGGTCGGCCTCGGGGGTGGTTTTGAAGTCTCCTTCGAACGGGTCATGACCCGGTTGCGAGACGGTGTATTCGTAGCGGGTGCCCGGCTGCAGACCAGAGAGCCGCACGCGATGCCGGAAGAGCGCCCGCTCACGCGGCTGGGGAAACTCGGGCTTCCAGGGGTTGTCTTGCAGCGCCTCGGCGAGTTGGCTGGTGCTCTTGAACCGCCGTTCGCCCGTGGGGGTTTTGAGGCGGACGGTGCCGGCCGTGGGACGCTCGGCAAACCACAGCAAGGTCATGCCGTCGGGGGTGGGGTTCTGCACATAGGGCCGCACCGGCAATTCCTCGGCCCAGGTGGATGTCGGGAGTGCCGCGGAAACCAGCACCAAAACCACCAGAGTCCACCAGCCGCAGCGAGACATAACGGGCATCTCCGGAAGAAGAAGGCCGTGGGGGGCACAAGACCCGGAACATCACGCGCCTGTGAACAGCAACCGAGAGACCACAGCAGTCGCCTGGGTCTGTCGAAGGAGACAAACGTCCCGCATCCGGTCCAGGGCTCGCGCCAGATCCCCACGGATCGAGTGTATCGGTCCCGGGGTGGATGGGGCAGACCAAACGCCGGGGGCCGGGACTGGGCTCGGCGACGGCGGGACGCCCCAGCGCCCCGGTGGTGCGACTCGAAAGAGCGGACTGCCAAATCGGTCTGGGGCTGACTAGACTTTTCCGAAGTGTTGCGGCCGCGCCGCTGTTCTGCCGCCATTTCTGCCGTTGGGAGGGTTTCCGAATGACACGTGGATCGATGCTGCTGGGAGCGTGGTTGGGTCTGGTGGTGGCGGCTGGAGTCTGGGCTCAGGACAAGGTCGCCGCCGAGAATGCCAAGGCTCCCGATTTCAAGCTGAAGGCCTCGGACGGGAAGGAATACGCCCTGAAAGACCTGGTGGGAAAGCAGGCGGTGGTGATTGCCTGGTTCCCGAAGGCATTCACCGGGGGTTGCCGGCTGGAATGCCTCTCGATGCGGGAAGCGGGCGAGCAAATCCGCAAGTACAACGTGGCCTACTTCACCGCCAGTTGCGACGACCTGGAAACCCAGATGAAGTGGGCCAAGGAACTGCAACTCGACTACCCGGTGCTGAGCGATCCCGAGAAGGGGGTGGCGAAGGCCTACGGGGTCGTGCATGAGGGTCGTGAAGTCCCGGAACGCTGGACGTTTGTGATTGACAAGGAGGGGATCGTTCGGCACATCGACAAGAAAGTGCAGACCAAGACCCATGGTGAAGACATCGTCAAGCTGCTGGAGCAGCTGGGCGTCGAGAAGCGGAAGTAACGGCCCGACGGAAACACCGCCCGCCGCCGGTCTGGAGGCCGGTGGGCGGGCGGTTGGATTTGGCCTCGACTTGCGGTTGAAGGCAGAGTGTGCGGGAACAGGTTGGCATTGTGTGGACGAAGTTCAAACATCTGCTGGAGTTGATTCGATTCAGCCATACGCTGTTCGCGCTTCCGTTTGCGCTGCTGTCGGCGGCGTTGGCGTGGCATCTGAATCTCCAGCAGGGAGGATCAATCCGTCCGCAGGAGATCGTGGGGATCTTGCTGTGCATGGTGTTCGCCCGCTCGGCCGCGATGGCCTTCAACCGGCTGGTGGACTGGCGTATTGACGCGGGGAATCCACGGACGGCCGGGCGTCACATCCCGGCGGGGTTGTTGAGCGTCGGGACCGTGACGGGGTTTCTGGTCGCCTGTGGCGGTGGGTTCGTGGCGGCGACACTGTTGTTCTTGCCCAATCGTTGGCCCCTGTGGCTGTCGGTCCCCGTGCTGTTGTTTCTGTGCGGCTACTCGTACGCGAAGCGGTTCACCCAGTGGTGCCACTATTGGTTGGGGGCCGCCTTGATGCTGTCTCCGATTGCCGCGTGGATTGCTCTGCGGGGAGAGGTCGCCTGGCCCCCCGTCTGGCTTGGTTTGGCGGTCTTCTTCTGGGTGGGTGGGTTCGACATCATCTACGCCTGCCAGGATGTGGAGTTTGATCGTGAACGGGGGCTGTTCAGTCTGCCTGCACGACTGGGCGTTTCCCGGGCCCTGAAGCTGGCGATGGTCAGTCATGCCGTGATGCTGGTGTGTCTGATGGCTTTGTGGATTTCGGCTGGTCTGGGGCCGGTCTTCCTGACCGGCATAGTGGGGGTGGCTCTGTTGTTGGCCTACGAGCATTCGCTGGTGAAGCCGAATGATCTGGGCCGGGTGAATCTGGCGTTCTTCCACGTGAATGCCGTGGTCAGTGTCGGCCTGCTGATTCTGGGGTTGGCCGATCTGTGGTGGAGCGGGCGAACAGCCCGCGTTGCCCCCCCAGCGGCGGCCGTCCGGATCGAGTTGCCGGAGTTCGCCCCGTCAGTGAGAGCGGGAGGCGCGGTCGAGGCGACCGCCAGCCTGCGGAGTCAAACTTGACCCATCCTCAGCGTGGCCAAGGGGCCGCGTGAGGGCTGGGAGTCTGGGTGCGTCAAACCGAAGTGGAGTGCAGTCGAGTCATGATTACCGCATCGCGAACCGCCCGCTTGACCGATATTGAAGCCAAGGTGCGGTCTGGTGAACGGGTTTCTTACGACGAGGGAGTCTTTTTGGCTGAAGAGGCCGACCTGCTCTCGCTGGGCCGGATGGCCAATCTGGTTCGCGAGCGGAAGAACGGGAATTTCGCGTACTACAACACGAACGTGCATTTGAACCCCACGAACGTGTGTGTCTACCGTTGCGTGTTCTGTGCCTTCCGGTCGGACCTCAAGTCTCCCAAGGGATACACCTTCAGCGACGACCAGATTCGCGAGCGGGTGGCCGAGGCGAAGGTGATGGGGGCCACCGAGATGCACGTGGTGGGGGGCTGCATCACCAGAAACCGTTCGACTGGTATGTGAACATCGTGCGGGTGATCCACGAAGCATGGCCCGAACTGCACATCAAGGCGTGGACGGGAGTGGAGATCGACTGGTTCAGCTTCCTCACCAAGAAGCCGGTGCGGTGGGTGTTGGAGCAGTTGAAGGAAGCGGGCCTGGGGAGCATGCCCGGGGGGGGAGCCGAGATTTTCCATCCCGAAGTGCGGGACAAGATCTGTGAGCACAAGGCGGATGCCGAGGGGTGGCTGAACATTCACCGCGAGGCGCATCGGCTGGGGCTGCGGACGAATGCGACGATGCTGTATGGGCATATCGAGCAGCCTTGGCACCGGGTCGATCATCTCTGTCGGCTGCGGGATTTGCAGGATGAGACGGGAGGCTTCCAGACGTTCATTCCGCTGGCGTTCCATCCCGAGAACACCGGGCTCGATCACCTGCCGGCCCCCAGCGGTCTGACCGACCTGAAGGTGATGGCGTTGTCGCGGATCCTGCTCGACAACTTCGATCACATCAAGGCGTACTGGATCATGCTGGGGGAGAAGACCGCCCAGACGGCGTTGAGTTTTGGGGCCGACGATCTCGACGGCACGGTGATCCACGAGTTGATCTATCATGATGCCGGGGCGAAGACACCGCAGGGTCTGACGGTGCCGCAACTGCACCGGCTGATTCGCGAGGCAGGGCGTGAACCGGTCGAGCGGGACACGTTGTACCGGCGGGTGCTGCGCGACGACGGAGGACCGGCGTGGCGGCTGGGTGAGCCCATTGTGGCCGGGAGGTAGTGTCGCGAGGGGACGCCGCGAGGGAGTCTCTTGCGAGGGAGGTGTGTCGGACGGCAACCCAATCTGGCCCACGGTTCCCGCTGGGTGATGGCGGAGAGCCGGGAGGGCAGGTGAGGGCTCAGGTCACAGAATGGATGAGCATCAGATCGTGCCCCAGATCGGAGGCTGCCGACGAGGTGACCAGAACGATCTTGGAGCCCTTTGTGAGAATCTGTTCCCTGCGGCCCCAGTCGGTGACGAATCGCAGGATTTCTGCGGACGATTTGCGGGCGATGGGGGTGGCGATGGGGGTGATGCCCCAACAGAGCGTCAGTTGGCGGGCGACGGCGGGGTCGGCCGTGAGGGCGATGACCGGAGTGGTCCCCCGCAGCCAAGATAGGGCCAGGGCGGTCTTGCCTGTCTTGGTGACCACGACGATCAGATCGGCACTCAGTTGACCCGCCGCCTTGACCGCCCCGAGGGTGACCGCCTCGGTGACCGCCAGGGCCCGGGAGCGAAGTTCTCCCGCCGGTTCGGCAGGGCGGCTGATGGGGAGCATTCGCTCGGCCTCGCGGGCGATGCGGCTCATCATTCGCACCGTGTCGAGGGGATAGGCACCGATGGCGGTCTCACCCGACAGCATGACGGCGTCGGTGCCATCGAGCACGGCGTTGGCGACGTCGGTTGCCTCGGCCCGGGTGGGCAGGTTGTTGTTGGTCATGCTTTCGAGCATCTGCGTGGCGGTGATCACCGGCACCCGATGCTGGTTGCAGAGTTTGATGATCCGTTTTTGCAGGATGGGGACCTGGGCCAGGTCGGCTTCGACTCCCAGGTCTCCCCGGGCCACCATGACCACGTCGGTCAATTCGAGAATTTTGTCGAGTTCCTGAACCGCCTCGACCTTCTCGATCTTCGAAACCACCAGCGGGGCTTGGGAGGGGTTCAGGCGGGCGATTTCCTCGCGCAGGTGCTCGAGATCGCGGGCCGAGCGAACGAATGACAGGCTCACGAAGTCGATCTCGTTCCGCAGGGCCCACGCCAGGTCGGCCAGGTCTTTGTCGGTCAGGCTGGGGGTGCTCAGCGAGACACCCGGCAGGTTGACCCCCTGCCGACTCCGGATCTCTCCCGGTTGTTCCACCACGCAGATCACGCGGTCATTCGTGGGTTGTTTGGACGTGACCCGCAAGGCCACACTGCCATCCGCCAGCATGATCCGGTCATCGACCCGCAGGTCATCAATCAGCTTATCGTAAGTACAGGTGAAGACTCGGGGATCGCCGGGATCGGCTGTCCGGGCGAAGATGAACTGCTGGCCCAGTTCGCACTGGAAGCTCCCTCCCGGGATTTCTTCCAGACGGATCTTGGGACCGGCGAGATCGGCGAGGATGCCGACGGGCCGATTGAGTTGCACCGAGACCGCCCGGATCGAGGCGATAATTCCAGCCAGCCAGTCGTGTCGACCGTGGGCAAAATTGAGCCGAAACACATCGACCCCGGCCAGCACCAACTCCCGCAACCGGTCGGAATTCTCGATGGCGGGGCCGACCGTGGCCACAATCTTGGTTTTGACGAAGGTGGGTTGTTCGCGGGGAGCGGACATGACAGGGCTTTCGAGAAGGCGAATGTCGAACGAGTATCGTTCAAATGCCCCCCCCCGGCCAGTCCCGGGGGGACTACTGGCTATTTGTGGCGCGGAATGGAAAATGGTTTTGTTCACCGGGGGGCGATTTCTTTTCGCGGCCGACCGGCCGTCGGGTTGACATCTCCAACCCTGTAGAACTGGGTCGTCGACGCCGTTACCATCGAGGGGAGAGATCGAGAGCACAGCGTCTGCGGGGACCGGAACCTTGCGGGATGTTGGCACCTGAACCTGGGGACAGCGCGGGATGGTTGAGTTCTGGCAAAAGCTGAGGTCGCGAAACCTCGCGGTGTGGAAGGAGGTCTTGGGGCCGACCCTGATTTTGGGGGGTCTCTGGCTGATCGTGAGCACATCGACCACGATCTTCATCGCCTGGCAAGACCGGATCTACGACGAATTGCTGGTGAACAATGTGGCCCAGATCCGCCTGATCGCCAATGTGCAGAGCGCAGCCTGGGATCTGCAGGCGGCATTGCAGCGTCGTGTGCTGGCGATTCCGGGAGTGCCCGAGTTGAAAGGGGCGAAACCGAACGACCAGGAACGGCGCCGGTCTGGGGAGGAGATGACCAAGGAGTTGTCGGCGGCGCAGCAAAAACTGGCAGGTCGGCTTGACCTGTGGAGGAATGCTGGAGGAAGCAAGAATGACGACGATGTCAGTTTTGTCACCAACACCACTCAGCAGATGATGGAGTTGGCTCCTCCTCCAGGGGCGTCCGCCGTGGGTTTTCAACAGCAGCTTTTGAGCTTATCCCAGAAGCTGGATTCTCATTTGGCCAAACTTCTGGCGGCCCATTCCAACGAGGTCTCGAAGCGGAACGACGAGTTTCAGGGGTGGACCCGCGTTGTGCTGGCGGTACGGCAGTTCTTCAATATGTTGGGGCCGGTGTTTGGGGTGTACCTCGGGTATCGGGCAGCGTCGCGTCTGCGAAAGCAGATTTCCCGGATCACGCTGCGCTTGGGAGGGGAGGAGGTGAACCTGGGTGCGGTTGAGCTGGCGCCCGAGTCCGCGGTTGATCCCGCCGACCTCGATTCACTGGAATTGCAGGTCGGTCGAGTGGAGGAGCGTCTGAAGTCGACTCTGCAACAGTTGGAACAAGCCCGCCAGGAGGTGATCCGGGGGGAACGCCTGGCCGCGGTGGGTCAGTTGGCGGCCGGTGTTGCGCATGAGATCCGCAACCCGCTGACGACGGTCAAACTGCTGGTACAGACCGGTTACCTCGTCAAGCAGTCGGCCCCGCCGTCCACGGCGAACCGCGAGCAGCAGGAGCGGCTGATCATCGATGAAATCGACCGCATGGAGCGAACGATCCAGAGTCTGCTGGAGTTTGCCCGACCGGCTTCGCCGCGGCGGGAGCCGCTGGATCTGCGGGAGACCCTGCGGCGGGTCGGAAACCTGGTCGAGGCGCGGGCCACCCAGCATCAGGTGGTGGTCTCGCTCATCCTCGGTGACGAGCCGCTGCAGTTGGTGGCAGATCGCGAACAGTTGTTGCAGGTGTTTGTGAACCTGTTTCTGAACGCGATCGAAGCCATGCCGCACGGAGGACGATTGCAGGTCGAGGCGGGTTATCTTGAGGATCCCGCCGATGATCAGAAGCCCCGAATCGAGGTCGCAGTCTGCGACGAGGGGCCGGGAGTTGCTCCGGAGATCCGCGAGCACCTGTTCGAACCGTTCGTGACGGGCAAAGAGCGGGGCACGGGTTTGGGGCTGGCTGTCTCGCACCGGATCGTGCGGGAGCACCTGGGGACCATCACGTTGGATCGCAGTCCGGCGGGCGGAGCCCGATTCACCGTGAGCCTGCCCGCAGTGAACAATGCCGCGCTCGTTGGGGCCGGCCATTTGCATGGAGAGTAAAGGAATGTTCAAACTGTTGGTCGTGGACGATGAACCGGGAATCCGGTTTGGAGTGGGACAGGTCTTCGCCTCGGAGCCCGATGAGGTGGTTGTCTTCCAGGCCGCCAGCGGAGATGAGGCGATGAGCGTGCTGCGGGCCGAGTCCCCCGATGTGATCCTGCTGGACATCCGGCTGGGGCTGCAGGATGGACTGCAGGTCTTCGATCGGCTGCGAGAACACGACCCGCGGTGCGTGGTGATCTTCATCACCGGACACGGGACCGCCGAGACCGCCATCGAGGCGATGCGCAAGGGGGCCTACGACTATCTGATCAAGCCCCTCGACGCGGGGCAGTTGCGGGACGTCGTGCGGCAGGCGGCCGAAGTCTCACGGGCGATGCGCCAGCCCGCGCTGTTCAAAAATGGCATCTCCGAGGACTCGGCCGACATTCTGGTTGGTTCGAGCGCGGCGATGCGACAGGTCTTCAAGCAGATTGGACGGGTGGCCGCGCAGGATGACTGCGTGCTCATCCTGGGCGAGGTGGGGACCGGGAAGGAACTGGCCGCCCGGGCCCTCTACCAGCACAGCCTGCGCCGCGAGGGACCGTTCCAGATCATGCACTGTCTGGGACGAACCCCACAGCAGATCGAGGGGGCGCTGTTTGGGCATGAGGTGGGTGCGTACCCGGGTGCCGAGCGCCGACGGATTGGCAAGCTCGAACAGGCCATCGGCGGAACCCTGCTGATCGATGAAGTGGGGGAGCTGCCCGCCGAGGCGCAGGCCAAGGTGTTGCGGCTGCTGGAGCAACGGCAGTTCGAGAGAATCGGTTCGTCGGAAACGCTCTCCTGCGACGTGCGCGTGGTGGCCTGTTCCAGTCAAAATCTGGAAGCTCTGGTCGACGCCGGGAAGTTCCGCAAAGATCTCTACTTCCGTCTCCGGGGCTTGTTGATCCAACTGCCGGCCCTGCGGGAACATCCCACCGACATTCCCGAACTGGCCCACTACTTTCTGTTTCGCATCAACCGCCAACTCGGCACCGCCGTGCAGTCCATCGACGAGGAGACGCTCGAGCGGCTGCAGTGCTATGCCTGGCCGGGCAACGTGCGGGAACTGCAGAGTGTGATCCGCGAGGCGCTGATCCGATCCTCGGGACCGGTGCTGTTGCCCGACTGCCTCCCCCAGGAACTGCTGCGCGCGGCCGACATCGAGGCGCTGCCCGAGAGTGACACCACGGTCGCTGACACCTGGGACGAACTGGCCCAGCACGTCGAGAAGTGGTTGAAATCCGACGAGCGGGGCCTGTACCGCAAGGCGCTGCGGTATTTCGACCGCATTCTGGTGAGCGGCGCGCTCAAGAAAACGCATGGCAACCAGGCCATCGCGGCGGAACTGTTGGGATTGAGCCGTCCCACCCTGCGGGGCAAGATTCGCGTGATGCGCCGCGATGAACCGGGGATGGACTGACCCCGCCGTGAGCCAGACCGCCACCATCCAGCAGCTGGTCGCCCGCGAGATTCTCGACAGCCGCGGCCGACCCACCGTGGAAGTCGAAGTGCACTGCCACTCGGGTGCCTGGGGCCGGGCCAGTGTTCCCAGCGGGGCCAGCACCGGCCAGTTCGAAGCCCATGAACGCCGCGATGGCGACCCCTCCCGCCATGACGGCCTGGGGGTTCGCCGCGCGGTCGACGCGGTTCTGCACGAACTCGCCCCCGTCTGCCGCGGTCTCGACCCCTCCCATCAGGAGGAACTCGATGACCGCCTGCGGGCTTGTGACGGCACTCCCCACAAGTCCCGCCTGGGTGCGAACGCCCTGCTGGGAGTCTCGCTGGCCGCGGCCCGTGCCGCCGCCGCGGCCCAGGGAATCCCGCTGGTGCAGCACCTGTTCCGCCTCTGGCGCGGGATCGCCGCTCCCGAGTCGGCACCGTCTGCCACCTCCCCCGACTCGCCTGGGTCGGGGCTGCGGTTTGAACCGCGGCTGGGGAGACAGCTGCTGATGCCCCTTCCCATGGTCAACATGATCTCGGGGGGTCTGCACGCAGGACGCAATCTCGACCTGCAGGATTGGTTGATTCTGCCAGTGGGGGCTGGTTCCTATCACCAGGCCCTGGACTGGATCGTGCTGGTCTATCGCCGCCTGGGGACCGTGCTGACGGAACGGGGGCTCGAGGCAAGTCTCGTGGGAGACGAGGGAGGCTACGGTCCCCGTGTCGCGGACAATGAGATTCCACTGCAACTCATCGTCGAGGCGATTGAGCGGGCCGGGCTGCGCCCGGGAGACGATGTCGCCCTTGGTCTCGACGTGGCCAGCACCCACTTCTTTCGCGACGGAACGTATCACCTCGCCGCCGGGAAGGGTCAGACCCTGTCGTCGGCGGGAATGGCGGAACTGCTGGAATCGTGGGTCGACCGCTACCCGCTCATCAGCATCGAGGATGGGTGTGCCGACGATGACTGGGCTGGCTGGCGGCACCTGACCCAGCGCCTCGCCACGCGCGTGCAGTTGATTGGTGACGACCTGTTCGTCACCAATCCCGGGAGGATCCGCGAAGGGATCCAACGGCAATGCGCCAACAGTGTGCTGATCAAACTGAACCAGATTGGCACCCTCACGGAAACGCTGCAGGCACTGCGACTGACCCTGGCGGCGGGATATCGTCCCGTAGTGTCGGCCCGCAGCGGAGAAACCGAGGACGACCTGCTGGCCGATCTCGCCGTCGCCACGGGGGCCGGGCAGATCAAGATCGGCTCGATTGTGCGCAGCGAGCGCCTCGCGAAGTACAACCAACTGCTCCGCCTGGAAGAACAACTGGGCGACCGGGCGGGCTGGCTGGGCCGGGGGCTCTTCTCTGCGCCCACACCGTGACCCGCGGGCCACTTGGGCCCGACCTGGCTGCGTGACCCACGGGCCGATCCTGCCTGGAGATCTTTGCCTATGGATCATTGGTCTGAGGATCTTTGAGTCTGGCGAACTGGTCAGTGGGACGGCGTCCGCCGATTCCTGGCTTCTGGGCCTGCGGTCGGGACACCACTTCACGCTCCTCCTCCCGGGCGTTACCCTGTGGGCTCGAACGCGAACACGATCTTGTCCCTCTTGCAAGGAGTTCAACAGATGGGTGCCGAACAGCGCGCCAAAGACCTGGGCCTGGAGTTCCCCGCACAGACACCGGGCTATCTCAATCTCTGCGTGAAGACCGGCAATCTGCTGATCACCTCGGGACATGTCAGCGACATGATGGGTATCCTCGGATCAACCCTGACAACCCAGCAGGGTTCTGAAGCCGCCAAGCAGTGCGCCATCAAGATTCTGCAGTCGGTGCATCACCGCCACGGCACCCTCGACGGACTGAAGGTGCTGAAAGTGCTGGGCTGCGTCTACTCGGCCCCCGACTTCATCGAGCAGCACCTGGTGATCAACGGCTGTTCCGATCTGCTGCACCAGGTCTTCGGGAAAGAGACCGACGGCTATCACGCCCGCAGCGCTCTCGGTTTCGCCGCGCTCCCCACCGGTGCCGCGGTCGAAGTCGAGGCGATTTTCGAGATTGCCTGACCACGACGCGCGGGGGAGGGCCGGGTGCTGGAAACCCGGCCCAGCCTCTCAATCGGGAGCCGCTTGGCGGAAAGCCGCTGTGGGACCGGTGCCACGGGGCTGAGGAACAGGGGCGGTGACGGCGGTGTTGTCTTGCGCGGCGATTTCCGCCGCGGAGGGGCGGGTGATCCAGACCAGCGCCTGCAACAGCAGGAACAGGCCAAACGGGGTGAAGACCAGGGCCACCAGGGCGATCTTCAGCCACTCGGGCAGGGGAAACGCCGCCGCCACCAGCAGGTACAGCACCACCAGCACCGGGGTGATCAGCAACAGCCCGCAGCCGGCCGCCGTCATGTGCGACTTGAAGAGATTCCGCTCGGACGGGGCCTCAAACAGCACATCGATGGTGCGCCGCCGCCGCAACGACTCTTGGGTGGCCGCCACCAGTTCGACCCCCCGCAGCAGATCATCCCACGTGGAGCGGTGACCAGCCGGGGGGCTGCCGCTGAAGGCCGGCGAACCTTCGGCAGGAGACGTCGCGAGGGCGTCGCGGGCGGTCTGTCGCAGGGCGTGCGCCTCGGCCTGAGGCAGGGGCCAGGTTTCGGTCTTCGTGCCGTTGTGCTGCCATGTCAGTTCGCGGTCATTGGCCTCGACCACCACCCGGCCCAGCTCTCCGGCGACGGTCAGCCGCCACCCAGCCTCTCCTCCCGGCAGGACCTGCCAGGAGACCGGCGGAAGATTCGGGCCACCCAATGTGGTGGTGGCCTGGAGAATTCGCCCGGAGGGATCGGCATGCCGGAAGGCGGTCAGTTGTTCAAACCGACCGAGCAACGAACGCAGCAGATCGACATCGTGCAGGAAGTCGCGGTCGAGGGTGGCCGCGTCGAGCGCCGGTTCCGGCCGCGTGCGGGCGAATTGCACCGAGAGCAGGGAACCGAGTTTCCGCGCGGCCAGGTCTGTGGCCAGGGACGACAATCCGGGGAAGTGCCGTTGGGGGAGCAGGGGATGCAGCCGTCCGGGAGACTCGGCGTCCAGCAGCGTCAGTTCACTGAACAGCCGCGTGGCGGATCCTCCAATCCAAACCAACAGCCGGGCTCCCCCCCGGGCCAGTTGGCGGGCTCCCTCCAGCACCGGATCGGAATGCCCCGCGACCAAAACGGCGTCGAATTCCCCCCGGGTCAGCAGGGCTTCCCAGTCGTTTTCCAGGCGGAGTCCAGGAGAGAGTTGCAGCAGATCGCCGGCCAGGTCAGCGCACTCGGCAGCCGCGACCAGATCGCCGAGCTTTCCGTCAACCAGCGCCCGGGCCAACGCCAACGCGTCGCGCGAGTCTCCCAGCCAGGCACACCGCAAACGCTCGACTCGCTCGCTCATTTCTTGTCCGATTCCCGAGGCCGCGTCGGCTCTGGTCCCTGCAGTTCCCCCTCCAGAGGGGTGCTTGCGACCTGCAGAATTTCCCCCGTATCGCTCCGCTGCAGCCAACCCACGAACTTCAGCCGGGTCATGTCGAGCGGCTTGCGGTCGAAGGTCTCTGACGATTCTTTTTCGACAAACTGCAGGTAGCTGGCGACCCGCTGCCGCTGCTCGGCCAGGTTGACCCCCCCCGAAAACTTCAGCTGGCCCCCTTCAGGCTTCAGTCCGGCCACCTCGCCAGGACAAAGCCGCACCACCATCTCATGGACCCGGATTCCATTTTTGGCGGGCATGGAGATCTGCTCTTCGGCCACTGCCAGGTGCAGACGGACTTCGGGGGGAAACCGGTCGGCTCCCAACCCTTCGGCCTCCAGCTCGATCAGTCCGCGGGGATCTTTCACCCGAGCCGACAGTTTCAGAGACAATGGGGTGGTGTTCGTCAGTTGCGGGGCGATCTGCTCTTTGAGGCGGCGGACGACGGCCGGAACCAGCAGGGTATTGCCTCCAACTCCTTCAACCGGACGCCCATTCAGAAACAAAGCGGGGGTCCCCGAACCACCATACTTTTCGAAGCGCTTCAGGGTATCGGGACTGGCGAGCGGATCGGGGCCGGGTGTGTGCTGGTGATACCGCAGCACAATCAACTGCGACTGGTCGAAGACTCCCTCGACCGCCCCCAGCGACAGATCGGCCGCCACACAGGGGGCACACTGCGCCCCGGTGAACAGCTCGGCCAGCACGACGCGGTTCCCGCCCCCCGTCCGGGGCTGGGGTTCGCCCCCCAGCGCACGCACCTTTTTGAGGAACAATTCGTCGAGCCAGGCCGAGAGTTCAGCAGGATCGCGCTCCAGCACCTTCCACGTCTTCTCGACCAACTTGCTCGGGACCAGTTGAGGGGGTGGCTTTCCTCCAGCCGACAGTTCGCGTTTGGCCGTCAGTGCCAACAGTCCCGATTCCAGTCCCGGCAAGACAGTGAGCTCTCCCAACAATTCCAGAGACTCTTCGAGCCGTCCCTGTTTCTGGGCATCCTGGGCCAGGGCCCAGGTTGCCTCGGCGTCCAGCGGGAACTCGTTGTGCACCTCCCGCAGGCAGTTGAGCGCCTCTTCCGTCCGGCCGGCCTGCAGCAACAATTGACCCCGACTGCGACCGGCCACCAACCGCCAGCCCGCGGGAGACCCGGCGGTCAGTCCGGGAATTGTCCGGGCCGCCACCTCCAAACCGAGCTCAGGAAACTTGCCTGATCGGGCCAGGTTGAGCAGTGCCTCGACCTGTGCCCGCTGCCGCAGCGAAGCCCCCCAGCCATCCGCCGTGGTTTCGTAGGCCTCAATCACCGACTTGAGTTTTTCGGCCGAATCCATCGCATTGGTGGCGAGGGGCAGCAGCGTCTGATAGGCATCGAGGGCCAGCGGAAGCCGCCCCCGGCGCCGCACGAACCGCAGTAGCTCGGCCACCGGCTGGTCCGACTCCACCGCTTCCTTCAGTTCATCATTTCCCGGTGTCGGTTTCGCTTCCCGCAGGGTGGCCAGTGTGGACAACTCGGTCGGCAGAAGCCACGCCGGGGCGACGGCCCCCACCGTCGACGTCAACACCCCGCGCACCCGCCCTTCACGCCAGGTCCCCGCGAACTGGAACTCGGCCCCCGGAACATCAAACACCAGTGTCAAATTCGAGTCGGCCAACGTCGACGACCGCAGCGAGTTGTTCTCGAGCGTCGAATCGAGCAGCTTCACCGTCAACTGGTCTGCCGACGGTGTCAATTCCAACAACCATCCGGGAATCTCCCCACCCCGCTCGGCGAAGGTCAGCAACCAGCGTCCCTCAAGCGTGGGGCGGGTCACGGTGGGAAACTCCGCGTCGGCACCTCCGGCGTCAATCAGCTCTTCGAGCTCTCGGGTGCTGAATTCAAACGGCTCCTGGCCCGGTTCCAGCCAGCGCACCCGCCCCTTCTCGATGACCAGTTGCCCGCCGTCGAGCGTCGCCCAACCCTTCCCGCCAGGACCCTTCACCAGCAGGAAGGCGTACAACGTCTTCTCGGCCAGTTCCGTTTTTCGCCGCGACTCGGGACTGGTCAGAATGCGGGCCCGCGAACCGCGGGCCCCCGTGCCCCGCAAGGCCCGGTCGACTTCAATCAAAAACGGCTTCCCCGCGTCGAGTTTCACACTGGTCTCAGGAATACCCACCAGGATCCGCTCGGCTTTCGCAAGGGACTCACGCAGAAGCTCGGGAACCTTCTCTTGAGCGGACAAGCCAGAAGTTGCCAGTGCACCGGCGAACCACCAGGCAGCCAACCACAAACACGTTCGTGGATTCATGCGACACGCGGACTTCAGGTCGTAGACAGGAACAGTCGAAACGGGACGCCGCCAGAAACTGCTCGAAACGGCGGCCGGGAACCCCGCCCCTCGCCAGCCTCGTCGCGAAGTGTGCGCGACTGCGGAATTCCGTGCAAATTGTAGCGTCTCACTCCCGGCAGTTCTCGCCGCTGGTTGACCCACCCCCGGGATGCCTCCATAATTTCGACATCCCTTCTGTGGTCGTCCGCGATTCCACCGACGTCCACTGCCGATTCGGCCGTCCCCCGCCCTCACCGCTCAAGACCTCTCGATGTCTGACTGGTTGCGAACCGCGAAACGGCTGTTCCGCTCGCAATCCGAGCCGCGACATCAGACTTACAACTTCCATTGCACGTGCGGCCAGGCCTTCGCCGGAAGCCGGCTGGAGTTGCCCCAAGCCCTGCCGTGCCCGGAGTGTCGGCGAACGCACTTCATTCTGCCGCTGTCTCCCTATCCCGAGCCTCAGGCACGGCAACCAACGCGCCCCGGGTTGTTGTCGCGCCGCGGCAGTGCGGCCCCCGCCGCCACTGCCGCCAACAGCCCCGTCCCTCCCGCCCCCTCCGCTGAGGGGCCCCCCCCGAAGAAGGCGCGACCCGTCAATCCGGCGGACGATTTGGGAACCCCGGTCATCTTGCTTCCCGAGGAGCCCAACTCCGCTCCGATCACCCGCCCCGCTGACCGCCGGCGCGAGAAAGCCCCCCCTTCCCCACCACCCCGTCTCGCGTCGGTTTCCCCGCGCGGGGCCGGTGCTGCGCCCTCGCAGCACGAGACGCGTCCCGAGAATGGCCCGGCCTCGCGCCACCCAAGCACTCGGCCCGAGCCCCGTCTCAGTCCCACGGCCCCCCCGGCACTTCGGCGCTGGTGGACTCCTGTCCGCAAACTCATGGCGGCCACACTGGTCATTCTCGCGGTGAGCGGATGGTGGCTGGTGCGGGCCCACCGACGATCGGTCGCCGAGCAAATTCTGGGGCCCCGCTCACGCGACGCGGCCGTGGCCTTGGCCCGCGGCGATCTCGAGCAGGCGGCCGAGGGGTACAGCGAGGTGGTCGCGGCCCTCGAACTGCTCGACCGCCGGGAACCCCGCAGCCTGCGGTTGCTTCAGACCGGCCGCGAGACCATCGCCTGGGCCCGGCTCTGTGAAGACTCGCTGCAGGTCCTGGCCGACGAAGCCTCTGCCGCACAGAAGGGGACATCCCAGTCCTGGAAGGAAACGTTTCGGCGGCGATTCCAGGGGAAGTGGGTGGTGCTCGATCTGTCAGTCCGGCGCTTGCCGAATGACCGACTGCGCGGCAACTGGGATCTGGAGTGTCTGCTGAGTGCCGAGGGGGTCGAGTTGCAGGTGGTGGGAGATCTCGCGGCGTTCGACCGCCTGCCCCTCTCGGCCGAGGCAGCGCGGCGGGTGATCTTCGCCGCCCCTCTGGCCGAGCTGATCCCCGGTGACGCGAATCGCCCGTCGGTGTGGACCCTGCGTCTCGATGGACGCCAGGGATTCTTGTGGAGTTCGCCCGAGACCCTGGAGTTGCTGGGGTTTCCTCTGGACGACGAGACAACAGCCGTGTTGCAGGCCCAGTCCGCATTGCTGGGAGTGGCCCCCCCATGATCCACAAGACCTCGGGCGAGGCTGGTTCTGGTCAGCGCCGAACAGCGGCAGCTTGCCGCGTGTGGGTGTGTCTGTTGGTCGCCGCTTGCGCCGCGATATTCGGACCCAGCCCGCTGTTCGCGACCAATCCCGAGGGGGTGCTCTCCGTCACTGAATTGAACACTCTGGTCAAAGATTGGCTGGCCGAAAAGAATCCGCCGCGTCGGGAACTGAAGGTGGAAGGGCGGATCAGCGCGTTCAACAAGCAGGTTCTCTCGCTGAGACACTGCGACGTGATGTTTGTGGGGGAACCCGTCGCCCGGGTGCAGAAGGCGGGGCCGGTGGAATTGACGGGCTTTCTGCGGCGTGCGGCCGAAAGCCGCAAGGTCGAATTCGTGGTGGAAGGCCTGCGCTCCATTCCCAGCGACCTGGAACAACTGGAGGTCCGGGCGCGGCAACTGCCCGGGCAACCTCCGTCCAAGTGGAACGAACTGGCCGACTGGGCCGAGGCGCGGGGCACGCTCTACAAGGACCAACAGCTTTTGGGCAAGGCGCGGGACCTGCGTTACCAGGCGCTCGAGATCGAGGCCGAGAAACTGCCCGCAGACGATTCGGCGAAGATGTTTGATCTGGCGGACCGTGCCGACCAAGCGGGGTTGGGCCAGGGATTTGTGCAGGGACTCAATCACCGCGGCTGCCTGGTCGAATACCGCCGCCTGGGGAAGAACGCGACCCACGAACAACTGGAGGCGTTCCTCACCCTGGCCCGCGAACGACTTCCGCAGTGCGACCAGCCGGGGGGGGTTTGGGACCCACGGCTGCGCGAGAAGTACTTCAACACCCCCGAGGCAGTCCACGAAGCGGCCAATGCCGCCAAACGGGCCAGCCTCTACCGCATGCTGTATGCCGAGGTGCAGCTACGCAGCCTGCTGGGGCGGCTGAAGGCCGACAACAGCAACGTACTGGAGGTGGCTCGCCAGATCGAACGGCTGCTGCCCGAAGAGGCCGCACGGGCCGCTGAACTGCGCGAAGAACGTCTCTCGGCACGGGCCGGCCAGGTCACACGCCTGACCCGCACCGAACTGCAGGCCCTGGAAACCGAGTACCGCAACCGCAATCAACCCGCCCATGCCACGAAGCTGGTCGAAGACTGGCTGGCCCACCAGCGCCAAAAACTCGATCCTGGCGATGTGGAAGGAGCGATCGATCTGGCCAATGACTATAAAGCTTTGGCTGGGCAGCCCGACCAGGGGCTGCGGCTGTTGCTGGAAACCTGGAATCGTGTCCCCGGTTCCGCCCCTTTGAAGACGAAATTGGAAGAGGCCGGGCTGCAACTGGTGGATGGCCAATGGCTGACCCCGGGACAGGTTGGCAATCGCCCCGAACCCCGCTTCTCCCGCGCCATTCGGGCCGGTCGGGTTGAAGAGGGAATGACCTCGGAAGATGCCCGCAAAGCCCTGGGGGCCCCCACCAGTGTGGCCCGCGTCGTGACCGCGGGACTGGTCAGCGAGTTCTGGCGCTATGCCCCCGGTGATGGGACCCAGCGCGTCATTCGGCTCGAACGCCTGCCCGGGCAACGCGAATTTCTGGTCCGCGGTGTGCCCCCCGTTCCTCCCGAGGGATCTGGTACCCCCTGAATCACCACAGTCCGCACTGGCCGCACTTCACCCAAGCCGTGGAGCGCCCTGCGGTTGCTGGGGGTGCAACACGAGGCGAGAAACCCCTGGCAGCCGGTGGGCAGTCGGCGGG
>JBKCTR010000838.1:0-4884 GCA_046318755.1 Planctomycetaceae bacterium | reverse complement strand
ACCCAGCTTCGATCCCCCGACACTCCCACTCCCTCACCCAGCAGGCGATGGATCGCTCTTCCACCGGAAGCCGATCTCACAGTGACTACCGGGGAGACTCTGACGCCCCTTTTCCTGCCTCGACCAAGTATAATCCCACAGCGTCCAGAGCGTCTCAGGGAGACGCGCGAAAGCGTTCGTCAATGTCAGTCTCGGCCTCATCCCATTCCTTGGTGGCACACCACAGGCAGCCCTGGAAAAAACCATGACAAACTCCGTCGGCGTGTTCTTGGCCAAGGCGAACGACAATCTGATTTCCCACTGCACGTGCCAGCAGACGTGGATCGGCGCTCCAGCCCAAATGGCCTGTCCCTGGTGCGGCTGCGGCTGGCTGTTCACTTGCCCGCAGTGTCGCCGGGCATTCACGTTCGCCAGCGCCGAGCAGTGCGATCTGACGTGGGAGCAATTGGCCCACCGGGATCTCGACAGTATGGGTCGCAGGCAACCAACCCAGGAAGACATCGACGAATGGATTCGGTTTATGAAGTTGCTCACCCAAGACATTAAACCCGGAAAAGAGTATGTCTACATCGACGCCTGGGTCTTTCCGGTTGACGAAACCAACTTGCGATTTACGGGCATGCACGCCCGGCATGAACTGGCGGTGGTCCCGCAAGTTGCGGCCCTGAAGGACCGCAAGTCGCTCGAACAGACCCTGGCAAATCGACTCTACTGGGACGAGCGGAAACTTGATTCGCCGTGAGGGTGAACGTGGCGGTCAAGCATTGCGAATGGATCTGGTGAATTCCGCACGCGAAGACATTTGCGATCTCAACAACCTATTGATCTTTCACTGACTGCATTGTTTGCGGATACGCTAACATAGTCTCTTGACTGAATAGTCACTCAAGGCTATTGTTTATGCGATCTGATGATCGATTGACAAGGCCTCGAGAGATGCGGCACATGGAAGAAACTCCGTCAAAAGCTGAACGGCTGGCGGAGTTTTTTCGGCGACTCGGCGCAGCGAGCGGCGCTTCGTCAGGGGATGAGGCCTACCAATTGCTCTGCTCAACGCTTGACCAGGTTGAGGACGAGATGAGTGGTCTGCCAAACCAGCCTGCACGATGGCTGACCCTGGATCGGATGTTTCCTCCCCAAACCGATCGAATGACGCTTGTTGAGGGGTGTGCCGTGACGCGTTTCGAGAACCTGCGGCACATCACCTATATCGCTGCCAATGGAGCGATCGAGATTCGGTCGAGACGGCGTCGGAACGGAGCGTCGGACGTTCATTTCTCAAAGGCCGGTTCGGATGGTCGAATGCTGATCGAGTTTTGTCCCAGGCTTGCCAACGGCAATCTCTAGTGTCCCGGTCAGGAGCGCAACCGCAATGAAAATCACTCCGATGTCACCCGTCGATCGACTGAGCCGAGACCTGGAAATCGAATTCCCGGAAGCCGAGATTGAAACCCGGAAGTCTGACGATCCGCATGGCTTCCAGTTCCTGAATCTGGTGCTGGACGACTTCGAGGTCGGTGTCGAGTGGAAGCCGGAACTTGGATTTGGAATCTCTTCCTTCGGTGACGATTGCTCGCCGCAGGACGGATTGTTCGCTGCTCCAAGCGAGTGGTACCACACGGAGCAGGCGACGTTCCATCGTGTGGCGTCACTGGTTTTCGACCGACGCAGTACCCGGCCACGAGCAGCGACGATTTCTGACATCCGACACGCGCGGGGGCTGTCTCAGGAGGTTTTGTCGGAACAGCTCCAGGTGCGGCAGGCGACTTATTCGAAACTGGAGCGGCGGGACGATGTGAAGGTCTCGTCCCTGCGGCGAGTCATTGAAGCCATGGGAGGAACACTGCGGATCCAGGCAGTTTTCAATGATTCGCAGGAAGTGCGGGAAATTACATTCCCGGAGTCAAAGCGTCATCTGCCGGAAGAGGATTGAGCCCTCTGTTCCTGGCGCCGCATTTCGTGGCCAGCCCAGAGTGTGTCGCTTGAGGCGGGGACGCGCTCCGGGAAAGGGCTCGTGACGAGGGGAATCGGTGGCCAGTCGAGCCCGGCGGGAATCGACTGGCCACTTTTCCCTTGGCTCCCCTCTCGTCAGTTCCCCCGCACGTCGAAGCAGACCAGGGTCTGCTGGTCGCGGAGGTAGAGGCCGCCGTTGGAGACGACCGGGTACGGCCAGGCGTCGGTGCTGCTGCGGTCGGGTTGGGTCAGTTTGCTGATCTCGCGGTAGCCTTCGGGCGACGGTTCCACCAAGGCCACCTCGCCCCCCTTGTGACCACGCACATAGAGCTTGCCCCCGGCAGCACAGATCGAAGCCGCCCCCAGGGCCCGCTCGGTCCAGTGGATCTTGCCCGTTTCAAAGTCGGCACAGAACATCGCCTGACCCGTGGTGCCGTAGAGCTTGCCATCGAGCAACACCGCCCCCCCCAGCCCCACCGCCAGCTTCTTGTCGAGATACACCTCGCTGGCCTTGGCCCCGTCCCCCTCGGCGGCCACCTGCACAGTGCCACCCATCGTCCGGCCCCCGGCCGAAAAGATGCGGTTGCCGGCGATCACCGGGGTGATGATGTTGGCCCCCGGATCAATCGTCTTCTCGTAGACCCACAGGAACTTCCCATCCTTGGCCCGCACCCCCACCAGACCGCGGCGTACGCTGGTCACGTACTGCCGGTCGTCTCCCTTGCCCAGCACCATGATCGAGGCGTACTCGGCTGTTCCTCCCTCGGGAACCACCGCCTGCCAGAGGGTGGCGCCGGTCTTCTTGTTGAGAGCCGCGAGCGAGGCGGTCTCGCCACCAGGCGTGCAGACCACGGCATCGCCATCGACCAGCACTGATTCGGTGTAGGCCCACAGCCCGGGCTTCCCCGCGAACTCGCTCATCAGGTTGCGCGACCAGACCGACTTGCCATCCTTCGCCTGCAGGCAAGAGATTTGGCCGTCGGACGCGAGCACGTAGAGATGGTCACCGTCGACGGTGGGGGTGCTGCGGGTACCGGGGTACTGCGGTCCCTTGTTCTCCCCCACCTTCCCAATCTCGACCGACCAGAGTTGGTCGCCCGTCTTCTCATCGAGGGCGAGCGCGAATTCCTTGCCGTCGCGGGTGGTCTGCAGGTAGACCCGCCCCTGGGCGACGGAGGGAGACGAGTAACCGGTTCCCAGGTCGGTCTTCTTCCAGCGGACCTTGGGGCCTCCGTCTGGCCACTTGGCGAGCAGGCCCGCTTCTTTCGAAACCCCCGTGCGGTCGACCCCCCGCCATTGGGGGGACTCTTCGCCGTGGGTGGCCGAGACCGACCCCACCAGGCTCAACGCCAAACCACTGACCAGACACAGACCGAAGCGCAACATCCGAAGTCCCTTTCTTCAGGGGGGAAGACAAGCCGGGTCGGGGCAAAGACACCGCTTCACCCACCCTGTTCCCCAGTCTGCCCGCGGCGCTCCGTCTTGGCAACCGAGGAAGTCTTCTGCAGAACATCAGACCCCACCCCGGCCATGTCAGGGAAATGCCGAGGGTTTGGTCTGCGGTCCTGGCCACAACACGAGTGCTTGCGACGCGACTCGCTCTGGGCACGAACGCCGCCTCTCCCAGTGGGGGGACGATGCTCGGTGCTACCGGGGCTGACGGAGGGTTCAGCCGACGTAGCGTTCGAGAAACAGCCGGCGGTATTCGAGCGGCGTTTTGTCGAACTGCCGGGCGAATTCCCGCTGTTCCAGCGCTCCGTGCTGAAAGCGCCGCTTGGGGAAGACCGGCATCGAGAGCCCGGTCACCGCCTCGACCCCCGCCCGCACCACCGCCCCCTTGAGGGCATACAGCCGGTCGTGGCTCCAGTCGGTCAGTTCGATGAAGGGAATCCCCTCGGCCACCTCAATGACGTTCGGCAGGGCGTAGGGACTGAAACCCTCGAAGCCCAGCACGCGGGCGGGGGCGGAGGTGCGCACATGCCCGCGCGACTGCCCCCCCGAATACGTCAGCGAGTGCTTGATGGCCCCCACCCCCCACCCTTCCTGGTAGAGCATGGTGTTGTTCAGCACACTACGGATGGTCAGTTCGGGATTTTCCTCGATGGGGTAATCCTTCAGGTTTTCATCCCCTCCATCGCCGTCGACCAGGTATTTCCAGTCGGGATACCGCTGACGGATGCCCTGGCAGAGGGCGAGAGCGACCGCGGCCGACTGCACATCGAGCGGCTTGTAGTCTTCGATCACCCGGATGGTCTCGCGCAGATCGATGGCGCTGGCGGGGACGTCGATGGTTTCCAGAAACAGTCCCAGGTCGAGCGATTCGAGGAATTCGCGGGCCTGGGCGGCATCGGCACCCTGGCCGTCGACCGTGAGGGTGAACGCCTTGAGCCGGGCCGGGTTGTCGCCCCGCTTCAGCAGCCGGTTGTAGAGCACGAGGAAGACCGACCCACTGTCGATGCCCCCGGAAAAGAGCACACCCAGCGGAGCCTGGCGATCAATGCGGTCGAGCCAGCGGTCGAGCTCGTGGGCGAGCGCCCCGATGTAGGCCTGACCAATCGCGTTGACGTCGGCCGGCAACCGGTTCCGCTGGGGGGTGAAGAACCGGGTGTAGGTGGGATTGGGGTCGGGACACCCCACCAGCGCGACCTCGGTGAGGTGATGGGCGGGGACCATGCGGGTGTACGAGGGGTGGAACTGCCCCGCGAGCCCCTCTTTTTCAAGGAAGGCGTGAATCTCGTCGATCCGCTCGGCTCACAGGTGACCCTGCACCAGTTCATGGCCGAGGAAATAGACCCGCAGCAGGCGCTCGGGAAGCATGCCCAGGCGGGCCCGCACGGCCACCTCGGCCGGGGGGGCCGGCTCGCGATACGGATAAAACGGCTGGTCGGTCGCGAACGACAGGCAGACCGCCCGCGATTGCAGGTCTACCGC
>JBKCTR010000837.1:0-13792 GCA_046318755.1 Planctomycetaceae bacterium | reverse complement strand
CCGCCCGGTGTCCGGCGGGAAGGGGTGCTGTCGCTTTGGGGCCGTTTGCCGCGGGGGCGGGCCGCGCCGCTGGCGTTCGCTTCGGTCTCGTCTTCGCTGTCGCGCCCCGCCCGCCGGCCGAACAGCGACTTTTCAATGTCGTCCACTGGCGCGTCCGCAGCTTGCGGGCGACGCCGGGTGATGAAGATTTCCTCATCCTGTGGCGGCCGGGCTGCGGCCGCGGGACGTGTTCCCCGCGCTGCACTCGAACGTTTCTCGGCCGCGGGTTTGCGTCCCGGTCCGGGCCCTCGGCGGTCTCCCTGTGGCTTCCGTGGTGCGGAACTCCGCCCGCCGGTGCGGGAAGGAGGTTGCCCTTCGCGATCGAATCGGCCTCGGGCTGCGGGTTTCTTCCGGACTCCTCCCGACTTGGGTCCCCGCTTCGCTGATCGCCGCCCCCCCTGCGAGAGCTTTTCGAGTTGCTGCACTTCTTGTGGATCGAGGCGGCGGTACTGTCCCACCGGCAGTTCCCCCAGCCGCAGGGGACCGATGCCAACCCGAGTCAGCCGCTGGACCTTATGTCCCACACGGGCCAGCAGCCGGCGGATTTCCCGGTTCTGCCCCTCGGTCAGCACGATTTCCAAAACTGCGCTTTGCCCCTTCGATTTGACCAGTCGGGCCGACTTCGCCGCGAATCGCCCTTCGCTGAAATACATTCCCTCTTCGAGTTGGGTGACGATTTCTCGCGAAGGAATTCCCGCCACCTGCACCCGATAGGTTTTTTCGACTTCGAACCGGGGGTGGGCCATGCGATGGGCCAGGTCGCCGTCGTTGGTGACCAACAGCAAACCCTGGCTGTTCTCGTCGAGCCGTCCGACGGTGAAGAGCCGCTCGTGTCCCTTGGGAAACAGGTCCTGCACCCGGGTGCGTCCCTGGGGATCGCGGTTGGTACAGAGCACACCGGTCGGCTTGTTGAGCATGTAATAGGACCGGCGGTTGATGCGGAGCCGTTCTCCGTCGAGCCGCACGTCCTGAGAATCGGGATCGACCCGGGCCCCCAGTTCGGTGATGGTTTTTCCGTCGACCGTCACCCGCCCCGTGGTGATGAATTCTTCACAATGTCTCCGCGAACCGGCACCGGCCATTGCCAGGAGTCGTTGCAGCCGAACCAAATTCCCCGTGTCCTCTGTGTCCATCTCTGAATGGTCGCAGATTCGTCGCGGAAACTGAAGTTCCAGCGTGGTTGCGGGTGGGACGGATTGGTGGTCGCTCGGCCTGGGCTGGGAACCAAGAGGGGCAGGGGAGGGGCTGGGGACTGGAATTCACGGCTGATTCCTGCGGGCACCGTGATCAACATCCCGGCAGATCGGTCCGCGTTTCCGTTCGGTGACCGGGAGTTGAGGCTCGACGCTGGACTGGGGGCGGCGGGTTCTCAGGTCCCGAGGGGGTTTCCGTCGGAAGCGGGTGCTTCGGAGTTCACCTGCGGGTCAGCTGCAATCCGCCGCGATTCAAACCCAGCGCACACCAATACGGGCTGGGGGGGATATTTCGGCAAAACAGGCTGCTGGAGAGACCGCTGACACAAGAGAAACCGCGATCCTTTGCCCGAGACAATCTCCCGCGCATGCCCGCACTGGTTGCACAGTGAATGCCGGAAGGAGCTGGGCCAGAGAGAAGAAGCGGGCATGCGGGATGTTAGTCGCGCCGACAAGTCCGACTGGGCAGAAAGCACAGGTGGGGATGAACGGGATAGCCATCAGACCGGTCTCCGGGAGGTTGATGCGTGGGTGGGGTGGCGTGGGGCGGAAGTTGGTCGGGCCGGTCCGCTGGTGGGGTCAGTCCCAGGCCCGACAATCGGCAAACTCTGCCGATCTTGAATTCTCGCGGTGCGGGGAGCACAATCGGGTGAAGGAGCTGGTGGGCCGGTGGGCGGTCCGGACGGCAGGGGACATGCCCCACGGCGCGGAATGATGCTGTTCTCCCAGCGGAATGACTGTCTTCACTTCAAAAAGGGACTTGGGAATGCTGCGTTTCCGTTGGATGACTTGCTTGCTGGCTGGACTGGTGTGCGGTGTTTTGGGCACGGTGGCCGAGGCCCGTCCGCGGGGGCGCTGCGCCGCTCCCCGCAGTGCGGCCGTCCGCCCGTCGGCCCCCTCGCGCGTCTACCGCAGTCGCTGGGAAGCGACTCCCGGTGCCTACCGCGTGGTTCGTGGGCCGGTGGTGATGGGTGAGACTGTGGTGGGGGAAACCTGGGAAGGGGAATGGCCCGCTGGGGTCGTTTCGACACCGGACGGGTTTGGTCCGATGATCCGCCACGAGGGGGTGATCGAGTCGACAGGCCCCTTCGAGACGGTCATCACCCCCGGCTCGGCAGGTGTTCCTGGTTCGACGGTTGTTCCGGGTGCCATCTACTCCAATCCCGTGGGTGTCCCGTCGGTGCCAGGGAGTACGGTCGTTCCGGGGAGTACTGTGGTCCCCCCCTCTCCGGCTCCGGCTGCACCGGCAACCAGTGTTCCAGCGACTCCTGCCACGCCGGCGGTGAAGTCGACGGTCCCCGCGCCTGCGGCTCCGCCCGCACCGGCCGCGGCTCCGGTCCCCGCCGTGGAGAAACCGGCCGCGCCTCCGGCACCGGCGGCGACTTCTGTCGAGAAGCTCCCTCCCGCCCCAGCCACACCCACCGCGCCCGCCCCGGTCGTCGAGAAGCCGGTGGGGAAGGTTGAGCCTGCGGTGGAAACCGAGGCGGGTGACGCCGTGGAAACGAATGATGTGACCGAACCGGGGGACGACAAGGACGCTCCTCCGGCTGCGGGGGACGCGGGGGACGACAGTGCTCCCATCGAGCCGGCGATGGAAGAGGAAGACGCCGCGGTGGAACCGAACCCGTTGGCGGACGAGTCGGACGAGGTGATGGAAGAGCCCGCTGCGGACGAGGCGCCCGCCCCAAGTGACGACGCCGAGACCACCACCGACGACCCGCTCGACGAAACGGACGAAGCCGACGCCGCGACCGAGGACGCCGCGATCGACACCGACGAGACCGCCGACGCTGTCGAAGAGAAGTAACCGGACCCGGGAGACTGGGGCGTGGAGACTGGGGCGTACGGCCTTCCGGTCCACACCGGCCACACACTCTCAGCCGCGGCGCAAGATGGCTTGCGTCGCGGCTGTTTTGTCGGGCCCCACCGGTCCCGATCGTGCGGCACCGATCGTTTCTGTTTCCGACCGTTGCTGCGCTGTCCATGACCAGTCTCCCGAGCTCTGCGGAACCGGCCACCAGTTCCAACTCTGCCACCTCGGCGAGTGGTCGGAGGGGCTGGTGGATCGTTCTGGCGGCCTGTTTGCTGCATGTCGGGCTGGGGCTCGATTCCGCCCGGCGCTGGAGCCCCACCCATGATGAATACTGGCATCTTCCGGCAGGGTTGGCGGCCTGGCGCGAAGGCCGCTTCGATCTCGACAATCTCAATCCTCCCCTCACCCGGATCTGGCAGGCGTGGCCTCTGCTGCTCTCGGGGGCCCAACTGACAACGGGCCTGCCCCCCGACGACGCCTTCGGTCTGGGCGACCGCTTTCTCGAACTCAACCGCGACAGTTACCAGACGCACTTCGTGCTGGCGCGCGGTCTCAACCTGCTGCTCTCGGCCCTTGTGGGGATTTCCCTGTGGATGTGGGGGCGCGAGCTGGGTGGGACGCTGTGCGGGCTGATCGCCGCGGGACTTTGGCTGTGTTGCCCTGTCTGCCTGGCGAATGCCGCGGTGGCCACCCCGGATGTGGGAGCCACTGGGTTGTTCGTTGCCACGCTTTGGTCGGCCTGGCGATTCGCGCGCAACCCAGGTTGGGGTCGAGCGGTCGGTGTGGGGCTGCTGCTGGGGGGGGCGCAGTTGACCAAGTTCACCAACATTCTGCTGTGGGCCTTCATTCCCTGGGTGTGGCTGATGGTCCGCTGGCGGGGGGGGTTGCCGCGTATCGCCCTGCCCCGGCTGACTGGCCTGGCGCTGAGCGTGATCCTCACGGCTCTCGTCACCTGGAACGCCGGCTACCTGTTTCAGGGAACGGGACGACCGCTGCGCGACTGGTCGTTTCGGAGTCAATCTCTGCAGGGGCTGCAGCACCGCCTGCTTGGTTGGGGAGGGCTCCCCGTGCCGTTGCCCACCGACTATCTCGCGGGCTTCGACCGCCAACGGGCGACCATGGAGGGTTCGCACCCGGTGTACCTCGATGGCGTGTGGAATCTGCAGGGATTTCCCGGCTACTACCTGTATTGTGCCGCCTACAAATGGCCCCATGGCACCCAGGTGTGGATTGTGTTGGGAGTGGCGGTGTGGTTGGGGGCGGTGTGGCGCTGGACCTTGGGACGCCCGCGCCGTGCGAACGCCGCCGCGGTACGGCAGTGGCCTGATCGGGCTCGCTGGGGCGGACTGTTGCTGGTTCCGGTGGTCATTCTGGTGGGCGTGGCGAGCGCCATGGGGATGCAACTGGGCTTTCGCTACATTCTTCCCGCTTTTCCACTGCTCTACCTGATGGCGGGGCTGGCGGCTCCGGTCATCTGGCCGAAGTCGGTTGTGGGACAGGGGGCCTTGGGGACCCTGGTGCTGGCGGGAATGCTCTGGGGACTCCGCGCGCATCCGCATCACCTCGCCTACTTCAACGAAGGCTCGGGAGGACTGGCGGGGGGGCGGGCCCACCTGGCCGATTCCAACCTCGACTGGGGACAAGACCTCGCGGCACTCCGTGACGAATTGCAGGCGCGGGGAATTGAGCGCGTCGCCTTGGCGTATTTTGGCATGATTCCACCGGCGGGGTTGGGAATTGATTATGAACTTCCCCCCCCGGCAAACCGGGTGGCGGCTGGCGGACGTTTGCCGGCGGGCTGGTATGCCATCAGTGTCAATTTCGTGCTGGGCCGCCCGCATACGATCCGGAATCCTGATGGCAGCATCCGTGGGGCGGGTTACCAGGAGTTTGGCTACTTTCGCCGGATGAAGCCGGTGACCACCGTGGGGGGTTCGATCGACCTCTATCGTGTCGAGCCAGAGAAGCGCTGAGATCGAGTTGCGTGGGGCCCCGCTGTGAAGTGTTCGCCAGCGGCCAACGCACCTCGATGAGGCGTACCTCGTTGGTTGAGAGCCTGGAGAGAGTGCTGCCTATCGATTGGGGGGATTGGGCAATTTGTCGATGGTGTGGGTGGGGGGAAATGAATCTGCCCGGGCCATTCCGCCGATCGAAGAAGAGACGACGGGGAATGCGGGCGTGGCCGCCTCCCGGAAGCGTGTCTCCCCACTGGGTTGGAATCGCCATGTCGCGCCAGGTGAATGTGGTTGCTCTGGTCAAAAACAATGAGCGCTACCTGTTCTTGTTTGACGACGAGAGCCGCGACCAGGTGTTGCAGACTCTGGGGCGTTTCGCAGCGAATGAGGAATTGAGTTTTTCGTGGTACGACGCGGCTGTGCTGACCCAGAAAGTGCAGTCGCTGCTGCCTGGTGATCGCGACCTCTCGCCGCGGTCACCCGAGCGGCCGATTTCTCGCTGAGATCGGTCCGGGGAGCTCCGTGAGGGAACGCGGGGTGCGGCGTTCCCGACGACGGATCGGTCCCGGCATTTCCGACGAGGTGAGACGGCATGATCCAGCCCGGTGCGAATTCGCTGCATGCGGCCATTGACGGATTTCTGCGATCGCTCAAGATCGAACGCAACTGCTCGGACCTGACCATCAAGTCGTACAGCGAAGACCTCAACAGTCTGCTGGAATACTTGGGGGACTATGCGGGGGGCATTCCCGGGGTCGATCAGATTGATGTGTTGGCGCTGCGGGGTTACGTGAATTACCTGCACCAGTGCCAATACGCGCGCAGCACCATGGCCCGGCGATTGGCCTGCCTGCGCAGCCTGTTTCGGTATTGTTGTCGTGAGGGGCTGGCCACGACCAATCCCGCCAAGGCGCTGCGTACGCCGCGGGCCGGGCGACGTCTGCCGCACTTTCTCACGACCGACCAGGTGGTCAAGCTGCTGGAGTCCCCCCCCGCGAACACCGCGCCCGGATTGCGCGACCGGGCGATTCTCGAGACGCTCTACTCCGCCGGATTGCGCGTGGCCGAGTTGGCCGGTTTGAATGTCTCGGATTGGGACCGCGACGCGGGGATTGTGCGGGTGTTGGGCAAGGGACGCAAAGAACGAGTGTCGCCCATTGGGCGTTTCGCGGCCCAGGCGCTCGACAATTGGCTCGCCGTCCGCCGGCCCGACAACGCCGCCCCCGGCAGCCACCCGCAGGCGATGTTCCTCAACAAGTCGGGCCGCCGGTTGACCACCCGCAGTGTCGCCCGCATGCTGGAGAAATACATTGCCCAGACCGGTTTGGATCAACTGACCACTCCGCATACCCTGCGTCATAGCTTCGCAACCCACCTGCTCGACAATGGAGCTGACCTGCGGAGCGTGCAAGAACTGCTGGGGCACAAAAGCCTCACGACCACACAGATCTACACCCACGTCTCAACCGAACGCCTGCGACAGACGTACGACCAGGCGCATCCGCATGCCCGGCGGGGAGGCGAGCCGAAGTAACTGTCGTGGCAACGTCCCGTTGTCTGCGTGGGTTCCCTACAATCGACCGACAGGTTGGGCTTGCGCGACGGGCTTGGTCCGCCGCCGGGCGCTGCGGGACTGAGCGGTGGTTTCGAGGGGCTGTCAGGCGGGGCATGAGCGATTCATTGGGGTGGATTCCCGGGGTGTTGCAAGAATTGGGGCAGTCGCACTTGTTGCGTGCTCGCCGCCAAGTGGTCGCGCTTCCCGAGGGATGGTGTGAAGTCGACGGCCGCCGCCTGCGCAATTTCGCCGGGAACGACTACCTCGGGCTGTCTCAGCACCCGCGCCTGCGAAACGCGGCACAACGCGCCCTGGGGGACGCGGGTTGCGGTTCCGGAGCCAGCCCCCTGGTTTCGGGGCGGTCGCGTTGGATGGTCGAATTGGAAGAGACCCTGGCTTGGTTTGAGCACAGCGAGGCCGCGGTGGTGTTTCCGACCGGGTATGCGGCGAATCTCGGGGTCATTCCCATGCTGGTCTCGGCGGGGGAGGACGATGTGATCTTCTGCGACCGGCTGAACCACGCCAGCCTGGTCGATGGCTGCCGGCTGGCTGGGGCCCGGCTGCGGGTCTTCCGTCACACCGAATTGGAGCGATTAGAACAGGACTTGCGGCAATGCGCGGGGGCCCGCCGTCGGGTGATTGTCTGCGATGGAGTCTTCAGCATGGATGGAGACCTGGCGCCGCTGCCCGGGCTGGTGCGGCTGGCCCGCGACCACGGGGCGGTGCTGGTGGTCGATGAAGCGCATGCGACCGGGGTCTGGGGGGCGACGGGCCGGGGGGTGTGCGAGCACTTCCAGGTCGAGGGTGAGGTGCCGGTGCGGATTGGCACGCTCAGCAAGGCCGTGGGGGCCCTGGGAGGATTTCTGGTCGGAGGGCAGCCACTGATCGATTACCTGTGGAACCACGCCCGCACCCAGATCTATTCGACGGCGCTGCCTCCTCCCGTATGTGCGGCGGCCAGCGAGGGGCTGCGGGTGATCGATGAAACCCCCTCCCTGCGCGAGCGGCTGCACAGCCGGTGTCGACTGTTTCGCGAACTGCTGGCCGAACGGTCGCTCCCCGCGGCGCCCGGAGCCGCGGGGCCCATTGTTCCGCTGTTGCTGTCGGAACCGCAATTGGCGGTCGAGCTGGGAGAGAGGCTGGCCCAGCGGGGCTATCTGGTGGGTACGATCCGGCCCCCCACGGTCCCCCGGGGGACCAGTCGCCTGCGCATCAGCCTGTGTGCCCTGCAGGACGACGAGGCACTGCATGGATTGGCGCAGGCTTTGGATGAAGTCTGGCCCCGGACTATTCCCCGTCGATCACCACCTGCAGCGAGCTGAAGGCATCGAGCACTTCCTGGATTCGATTCAGGATGCCGACTGTGCCGCTGGCATTCCCGGCGATCAACAGCCCCACCGGATCGCGTCCCGGATCGGTGACCACCAGTGCGCCCGAATCTCCAGGCCGGGTGAAGGCAGTGGAGGGAGCGCGGCTTGACACGGTCAACTGCCCGGTGAACAAGACATTTCCCGCCGGGTAGGCAATCACGATGCTGGAATTCACCCCGGTGACCCGACCATAGGTGCGGCCGGTGGTGCGGCCATGTTTCTGCACGAACATTCCCACGGTGGCGGTCAACGGCTGAGATTTGGGCAGACCATAGCCGTCGGTCGGGGTGGCCTTTCCGACGTTGCTCGCAGTGGTGCGAACCAACCCGGCGTCAACCCGGTTCGCCAATCCGCCCAACTGCAGCACCCGATAGGTCTGCAGACTGCCGATCTGATCTTCGAGATCTTCGACACAGCCATTGTCGACCTTGGCCGGCTGAAACAAGGGTGAGTCGATGGGGGCCTGATTGACCCCGGCCGCCACGTGGTTGCAACTCAGCAGGAACAGGGCGGGAGTGCCGTCGGGCAGGGTTCCCCGCAGGCGGCAGCCCAGCGTTCCCCCATTGCACGTCCCTCCGGAATAGGAGACACCGAACGAAACTCCAATCGGCACGGGACGACTGACCCGGCGGGGATTCCCCGAGGTGGCGCCATGCCAGTCGATGCCACCGTCATCGGGAAGTTCGCCGCTGCCACTGGAGTGCTGATTGGCGAAAAATTCTCCCACGAGTTCAGGCACCACCGGAATGCCATCCAGTTCGGTGGGGAGTCTCTGCCGGGGATTTTGCGTTGTCAGCAGCAGCCGAATGATCGGTTTGCCGTTGTCATCGAGGCTGGCGGCGTGACCAATCACTCCCGCCGGGGCCATCAGGCGATCCCAGTTCCGGTCCTGTGCCTGCATCGCCGGGGCCAGCCGGCGTTCGATCAACGCGACTTGCGTTTCGGTTCGGGGGTCGCCGGCCCGTTGGCGTTCCTCCGCCAGCGGTTGTCCGGAAAAGACCAGTCGATCTTCGCGAGGAACGAATTCAAAGAGTCGCGGGAACGCCTTGCTTCCAAACACCCTCTCCAGCCGATCGCTCTCAGACAGCTTGAGAAACGCGTCACGGGACCGCACATCGAGGAAGTAGATGTCGCACCCTTCGACGGGCAGGAACATCCAGGGAGATGGACTGCGATTCGTCTGGGGGCAGTTTTTTTGGCGGTACTGTCCAGTCTGTGTCAACTGCCGCAGGGCGAGGGGCAGATAATCGCTGCGATGGTCGCGAAACTCGCGTTGGGCCGAGTCGGAAGAAAAGGCGACCCACCCATCGAGCAAACGCTGCGAGAATGCGGCGACCACCGGTTCGCCCGTTACCGGACAGCTGGCGATCGACCAGTCGATCCACTCCGGCTGGTTCCACCGCGCATTGGGACGGGCGTCTCGACCGGGAGGACCTGCGTACAGGGGCTGCGTCCCGCCCCATCCTCCAACGCTGCACACCGAGAAAAATGTCCCGACAACAAACAGCACACTGTGCAAATGCTTCAAGAGAACCTCACCCAGAAATTCTAACTCAAACGTCTCTGTCCGGTGTCAAGTCGAATTCGAGATGGCCTCCTGCCAGCGAATCGCACTTTCCCGAAACTGAAACGACATTTTGTGCCAAAGTCCAATGAAGAAACAGCGTTCGTTGGACTCAATCTTACAGAATACTAGAAAAAACCAGAAGTGAGAAAATACCTTCTCCATGATCCGAGGACCGGCGTGTTGCAACGGGCTTTGTGATCATCAACAGGTCGCGATGACTGGGGGCGAAGGATTATTTTTTCCCCCGCGTCTCACCTGATACGGCTGCTCAAAACAATGCCAGTAGCGGTCCCCCATGCTCGACCAGTCGCCGGGGACGATTCAGCGTGTCAGGGTATTCGGTTGCCGCATCAATTCCCACCGCGTGAAACAAAGTTGCCAGCAAATCGTAGGGGTGCACGGGATTGTTGCGCGGATACGCGCCAAACCGATCCGACTCTCCATAAATCTCCCCGGGCCGAACCCCCCCTCCGGCCACCAGAGCCGAGTAGCAGTCGGGCCAATGATCCCGCCCTCCCGGGCCAACGTTATTGGTGGTCGCCGCTCCAATCTTGGGAGACCGGCCAAACTCTCCCACCGCCACCACGAGGGTTCGTGCCAATAACCCCCGCTCGTGCAGGTCGCCGATCAACGCGGCCAGACCCCGGTCGAACACGGGGCAGCGATGATCCCGCAGCATGGGAAAGTTGTTGCGATGCGTGTCCCACGAGCCATCGGGCCCGGCCATCGGCTCATCATCCGACCGAGCTGGCCAGGTGACCTGCACAAACCGGGTCTCGGCCTCAATCAACCGCCGGGCCAAGAGGCAGCTTTGGCCAAACCGCGTCAACCCATACCGTTCGCGCAGTGCCGTGGGTTCTTCTTCCAGCCGAAATGCCCGGATCGCTTCATTGCGTTGCAGCAACGACAAGGCCTTGCCGTACTGGGCCGCGAAATTGGCATTTTTCGCATTCGGGCTGCCCGTCCCCAGTGCCGCGAGCGTCCCGTCGAGCTGTCGACCCAAGTCCACCCGTGCTTGCAACCGGCCGAGCGAAACATCTCCCGGCAGGGCGAAGACTTCCAGGTTGATGGGGCGGGTGGGGTCTTCGTAATTGGTGAATGGGTCAAACGGGGCTCCCAGCAGGCCCGCCCCCTGTCCCAGCCCCACCACCGCGGCCTCTTTGGTGGGACCACACACTGCGGCGTACCCCAGTCGCGATTGGCCCGCGGGCCGAAATCGGGCCACGACCGAACCGACTGAGGGAAGATCCTCCCGTGAAGGAGGCACCGCCAATCCGGTGGGCGAGAAATTGCCCGGATCGTGCCCCGTCATCAGCATGTAAATGGCCGAGCCATGGTTCGGTAGCCCTGGCGGCTTGCAACCCATGCTGCGGATCAGGCTGAAGTGCTCGGCCTGCTGAGCCAAGTGCGGCAAGACCTCGCCCAAAAAGAAACCCGGGACCCGGGTGGGGATCGCCTGGAACTCGCCACGAATCTCCGCGGGGGCCGACGGCTTGGGGTCCCACAGGTCAATGTGGCTGGGGGCTCCCTGCAGGTAGACAAAGATCACATTTTGCGCGGAGCCGAAGCCAGGCAACTGACCAGGCGCTCCCTGAGCACCCCCCCCCAGGACGTGTGCGAGGTGCAGACCGCACAGAGACAAACCTCCCACAGACAGTAGTTCCCGCCGTGAGGGAGCGTCGCACAAGCGTCCGCCAAGCCCTTGGATGGTGATCATGGAGGTGGGTTCCTCGGGGCTCCCACGCTGCAACCAGTCATGCCGGGGGGCCTTCAGCAAGGAAAAGCCGCTCGTGCGAGCGGGGATTTCCTTGTCTGAGTCTACCGGGGCAGATCGGCTTTCGCCAACACGTTGTGGTTACTGGTTCGAGCGGTCGGGGGAAGACTCGACCTCGTCGGACGTCAGTTTCACTGGAACCTTGGGGGGACTCGCGTCGGCATCCCGTGATTCCAGACAATACAAATGGGTTTCGGTGCGAAGATACATCCGCCCATCGACCACAGCGGGGGAGGCCAGAATCTGCCCGGGCAGGCTGTTTTCGGCCAACCTGCGGAAGGCTGGTCCCGCCCGCCAGACATGGGTGATGCCCGTCTCCGACGTGGCGTAGACCCGTTTGCCGCAGGCCACGGGGCTGGCTGAAAACATTCCCCCCAGCCGTTGTTTCCACTTGAGTTTCCCCGTGGCGAGCTCAACCGCCGAGAGCACTCCTTCGTCGGTCACCAGGTAGACGAGATCGTCAACCACCACGGGCGACGGCACGAAGGGAACTCCTTTCGAAAGTTTCCACAGCAGGGTGGGTTGGCGGTCCGTCGACAACTCACTCGGGTCGAGCGCCAGCAGCGTGGCTTCGTGGTACCCCGTGCAGGTCAACAGCCGTCCGTCGACCCACACGGGGCGCGGAACGACGGAGTGTCCCACAAACGGATAATGCCACAATTCCTGGCCGGTTTTGGGGTCATAAGCCCAGACCCCATCTCCGCCTGGGCAGACCACCTGGGTCTGACCCTCGACCTCGATGGCCAGGGGAGTGGCATACGAGTGCTTCCCTTTCCGGGAAGTCTTCCAGCGAACCTCCCCGGTGTGGGCGTCGAGACCGATGACAAACTGGGGGCTGTCGACCCCTTCCCGTTCCACCTTGTCGAAGAACGGCCCGGTGAAGCCATCGCAGACCACCACCAGCACGTCGTCCACCAACTGGGGGGAAGAGCCCGGACCGTGGTGGTGGTAATAGGGGATCACCCGGCTCCAGAGAACCTCTCCGCGGTGATTGAGACAGGCCGTGCCAAACGTGCCGAAGTGCACATACACGCGGTCGGCAGTGACGACCGGGGTGGGCGCCGCCTGCCCCGCCTTCGCCAAGCCCTTCGCCCCCGGTTCGACGGCGAACAACTCGGGGGTCAGAAATCGCAACGTGCCCATTTCGGCATCGAGACAGACTAAACGTAGCGAACGACCCAATTGAGTGGCCGTGGTCAACCAGACCGAGTTGCCGTGAATCACCGGGGACGACCAACCCTTGCCGGGGATCGGCACCTTCCAGGCGACGTTTTCCCCCTCGGACCAGGTAATGGGGGGATTGGTTCCGTGCGCCTGACCCATGCCTCCGGGGCCACGGAACTGATTCCACACCGGGAGAGAAACGGGAGTGGGCTCAGCGTCAGCCACGGCGAGTCGGGGCCAGAGCAGACCTCCACCGGCAGCCAGCATCTGCCACAGCCATTCACGACGGTCGAGTCTCACCGCCTGTCTCCAGTTCGAGGGGACTGCGGCGGGCCGGGGATCATCCCCCGCCCGCGTCCAAGCCCGCCCAGACGCCACGGCAGCCCACCCACCAAGCATGGCAGGGGGGCATGGTTCGTTCGGGCGGGCGGGGGGAATAACAGAGATCGACCCGCTGCCTCAAGGGGGATCGACGCGGGATGTATACAAAAATCCACTTTCGACACGGCTGTCAGACTCACAATCGGCTTGCATTTTTGTGATCCAATCCGACAGTTGGTCCGTTGCATATCGAAGTGATATCATCCCGTTATCGTGACGGGAGAGTCCAACGAACTGATTTCAGGGTTTCAGGATCATGAGTACCGAAAAGCGGCTGACGGCCCGTAGTGGCTGGTCGATGTTGGCGGTCAATCTGGCGGCGTTGCTGGCGTCGATTGGGGCATTCGTAGGAACACTGATCCTCGGCAACACCGTCTCGGAATCGTTTCTCCTGCTGTTGATTGGGGTGATCCCGGCGTTTGTGGTTTCGATCATCCTGCTCTGCGGGCACTTCACTCTCGAGCCGAACGAGGCCCGCGCGATGCTGCTGTTTGGCGATTACCACGGCACCGTGCGCGACTCGGGGTTCTTCTGGGCGAACCCGTTCTATTCGAAGCCGCGGATCTCTCTCAGATCGCGGAATATGGAGACGCAGAAGCTCAAGGTGAACGACAAACGCGGCAACCCCATTGAGATCGCGGCCGTGGTGGTCTGGCGGGTCGAAGACACCGCCCAGGCGCTGTTCGATGTCGAAAAGTATGAATCGTACGTGCATGTGCAGAGCGAGTCGGCCCTGCGGCACCTCGCCAACAGCTACTCGTACGATCATGGCGAAGAGGGGGAGATCACGCTGCGCAGCGGGATGGATGAAGTCTCGGCCACATTGCAGAACGAGCTTCAGGAGCGGCTGGGCAAGGCGGGGGTGATTGTTGAAGAGGCCCGCCTGACGCACCTGGCCTATGCCCCGGAGATTGCGGGGGCGATGTTGCGGCGGCAACAGGCCGAGGCGATCATTGCCGCCCGCACCAAGATTGTGCATGG
>JBKCTR010000836.1:0-6274 GCA_046318755.1 Planctomycetaceae bacterium | reverse complement strand
GGTTCCCTGTTTGGGATAGAGCAGACGGGTTGTCTTCAGCAGCCGACACGCTTCCTCGGCGCGCCCGGCACTCCGCAGCCCCTTCACCACCTCGATCCGGGCATTCAGCCAATCTTCGCTCCCGGCCTTCCACTGTCGCTCCCGCCGAACCAGCAGGGCAACACCCGCCTGTTTGGAATCGGCATCTGCGAGTCCCAGCAGGAACCATGCGTACTCGAGGGGAGCACGCCCCTTTTCTGGCTCCAATTCGGTGGCTCGCTCAAACCGCACCCGGGCTTCGTCAGGTTGATTGCCAAACACCGCCCGGCGCGCCATCAGCAACTCAAACCGGACCTGTTCGTCCCGCGACAATTCGCCGCGTTGAGGCTCCAAAAGCTGGGCAATTTTCCCAAGACGGAAGTGGGAACGATCGGCTTCTCTGACAGGTGCCCCCGACTTCTCTGTCTGCCTGGTGAGTTGCTCAAGCAAATCGAGCCACTGCGAAGCGTTCAAGGGGGCGGCATGCTGCAAGAGTCGGTCTACGTCATCCCAATGGGACTGGGCCGAAGCGGACAGCATCCGCAGTCTCCAGACCGCGGCGGTGTCTTTCGAAGCAGGGGGGGTTGGCTCCGTCACCTGAGATTCCCCACTCGCGGATGCGGGGGCCGTGTCCGATGGCGACGCCGGTTCCATTCGTGCGAGCATTTCATCGATTCTGGACCAAGCCGGCTGAGAAGATGTCAGCTCCAGCTCGGCCAAAGCGAGCGCGATCACTCGTTCGTCGCTTCCCAACACCTCTCCCGGTGGGGGAAGGCGTCCCGATAGACGTTCCCGGAGACGATCCCGTGCCTTGTCGTCCGCTTGTCCGTTGCGGCTCTGCTGGATGGTCAATTCGGCCAACCCCCGCAAAGCCGCGGAGGACCGAGGGTGACCACGAGGAATGCGGTCGAAGTGATCGGCCGCCGCGCCAAGTTGCCCCTCCCAGCGGCTGAGTTCGCCCAGCATCCATTCCGCTTCCGCACGCGAGGAATCTTCTGGAAATCTCCGGCAGAGTTCCTCCAAAGCGGCTCGATAGTCATTCCGCACATCCTCCGACATTTCCGCACGCCACTGGCGCCCCAGGGCATAGGCCCCCAGCAACTGCGCCTCGGGGGCCCGGGAATAGCCGGGAAACTCACGGGAAACGGTCAGCAGGTCCTGCGCCGCGGCCCCCCAGTCTTTCCGCTGCACAGCCAGGGAGCCCCGCTGAAAGCCCCATTCCGCCGCCCGGTCGCGCAGACCCCGGCGTAGCGCGAGTTCGGCCCCCCGGGCCAGCAGCAGGTCGGCCTGCTGGTCATCATTTTGCCCCAACGCCTGCTGAATCTGCAAAGACACTGCGGCAAGTTCGCCCCCCAGCGACACTTCTTCTTCGAGAGACTCGCCCAGCCACACGAACAGCTCACGCCACTCCCCGGGAGCGGTCTGTGCTCCCCGATTGAGGATTTCTCTGGCGGCTTCGAAATCCCGGGAAGCGAGCTTGTAATGCGACGTCATTCCAGAGCGCCAGCAGGCGATCCAGACCCGGGCCGCGAGAAGCCGATCGCTCCAAGTCCCGGGTTCCGCGGACAGGGCGGAGTCTTGTTCCCGGCACAATGGTTGGGCCAACTGGCGGGCCACTGTCAGATCACCCTCTGCGAGTCGACATTCGACTTCTTCCCGCAACAGCGCGTCGCGGATTGGAGGGGTTCGCGACTGTCGGCGGGCGGCCTCGATCACCGTCCGGGCCTGGCGTGTGTCGCCTTCCAATCGCAGCACCCGCGCCAACAACAGGCGGGCCAGCTCGGCCTGTTCCAGTTCCGAACGTTGTTCGACCAGAGGTTGCAGCAACTGTCGGGCGGCCAGCAGCCGCGCCGCCCGGTCGCTGGAATTGTCCGGAAGCAATTCGGCCTCGCAGCATTGCAGTTCGCCCTCGAGAATCTGGAGACGGACCCGCTGTGTTGGCGTCGTCGGTTGCGCACCAGACTTTGCCGAACCCCGGGCGTTTCTCGCAACGGGAGGCTGCAGTTGCCGCAGCCGACTCAACCCCTCATTTGCCGCCCGCAGCCCCCGTTGTCGGGATTGCTGATTCCAGGGGGCGATGGTCGCCACTCGTCGACACGCTTCCGCCTCCTCGCGGAGCACCAGCACCAACTGCAGTTCCAACAGGGACCGGCGGGTGGGGGCGGTCTCATTGGGCAATTGGGCCAGGATCAGCTCGCGCGTTCTTTCCCACAGGGAAACCCGTTGTGATTCCCCCAACTGCCGCGCGTGAGAGAGCAGGGTTTCCGCCAATTCCAGAACGAGCGCCGTCTGTACGCCGGCCGTGAGACGAGGCCAGCTCAGCCGGTGTTCAATTACCGCCTCTGCCAGTCGGTTCAGCCCCCGTCGCCTCAGTTCGGCGAAGTGTTGGGTATTGGCCTCGGAAAGCCCCTCTTCGGCAGCCAGCAGAATGGTCGCGCCACACAACACCAGCCCGACAGCCCCCAGGGTGCTCCTCCAGAAGGTTCTGGTGAGCTCCCTAGAGCCTCGGGGCCAACCACGATGAAGGTCTTTCATGGAGTGTCGGCGGGATCGAGGGCGAATTGAATCGAGCGAAACCGGGCTTCCCGGCAGGTGTCGTAAACCCGCAGCACCTCACCCGCCTCGACATCCCCCTCCACGTCGAGCACCACCGGGCTTTCCGGGGCCAATCCCGCCAATTCCAGCAACACCTCCTTCAAGGCGGGAAACGACTCATGGGTGGTTCCATTGAGGGTCATCAGCAATTGCCCCCGGTCTCCGCGTGACAGGCCGACTCGAACCTCGTCGACCGGCAGGGAATTCGTGCTGTTGACCGCCGCGGAAGCGGTCATCTGTTCGGGTTGAGCCTGGGCCAGATCGGCCTTCAAAACCAATTCCTGGATGTTCAGGGCTGAGGCGCAGACGAAAAAAATCAACAGGTTGAACACGACATCGATCATGGGTGTCATCATGTTTTCGCTGATGTCGGCCCGACTGGTGTGCGAGGGGATGCGCATCTCAATTCTCCCCCAGGACGGCGAATCGCAGCCGTTTGATTCCCACTTGCGAGCATTGAGTCAGCAGTGGAACGATACGGGAAAACGGCAGGCGGCGATCAGTGCGGATCCGCACCTCGACCTCATCTTCGCCATGACTGGCCGCGCTGCCCGCCAAGCGGGTGGCAACCTCCTCCAAAGACGAGACTTCTCCCCCCAGATAGATGGTGCCATCGAGGGGCAGGGTGATGGTCAGCCGACGCCCGGACTGCTCCAGTTCCGCCTCTCCACCCGTGGCCTGGGGCAATTCCAGGTCGACCTGGGCTTCACTGCGGGCGTAATGACTCGCCACCAAAAAGAAGATGATGAGGTTGAACACCACATCGATCATGGGTGTGATGTTGAACTTCAGGCCTCCCCCCCGGGACCGACTGGGTATCTTCATTCCGGTTCGCCTCCGGGAGCTTCGACGCGGGAGTCGGCCGGGTCTGGCTGGGGACGGGACTTGACGGGAGGAGATGCGCCTCGCCGCGTCAGGCCGCGGGCACGCTTGAAGCCTGCGAAGACATGCTCGGCCAACAGAGACGTCTGCGCGACCAACTCATCCACTCGGTTCCTCAGCAGGGCATAGATGGCCAGGGCGGGAATGGCAACGCACAATCCCTGGAGGGTCGTCACCAGGGCCTTGTAGATTCCGGGGGCCAGTTCCGACACTTGCGGGTTGGTCTTCAGTTCGAATTCCATGAACGCCAGAATCATGCCCCAGACAGTACCCAACAGCCCCAGCATGGGCGCGATGGTGCCAATCACCGTGTAATACTCGAGCCCCCGGAACAGCCGCGCCGCCTGTTGTTGACTCGCGTCCTCCAGCGCCTTTTCCACCGCCGAGTAGCCCAGAGGGGTCTCGACCAGACCGGCCTCGACCACGGCCGAGAGGAAACTGGGGCGCGCGCGGCACGCCTGCTGGGCCTCGGGATAACGTCCCTCAGCAATCAACCCGTGGACCTGTTCGGCCAATCCGCCGGGCATGAGGACCGACGCCCGCAACGACAGCAAATGTTGAATGAACAGGGCGACCATCCACACACTGATGGCCATGATGATCCAGCCGATGGTTCCGCCGGCCTCCAGCAGTCCCCAGGCATCGAGCCCGCGTGCGGGGGGGGCGGGGACGGGTTCTTGACCAAACGCCGATGCCACTGGCATCAGGCTCGCCACGAAACCCAGCACGCCCCTTTTCGCCCAGAGCCCACCCCCACAGATGGAGGTGGGGCGGCGGTGCCAATTCGGTGGTTCGGAGACTCGGTCAAACATCCGGTTGCTTCCAGAGTGGGCAAGTACCATCAAGGATTTCAGCGATCGACAGTTCGTTTGCGGGGCGGCGGAACGCCAGGGGGATCTGCCGGCCGGTCAAGGTCAGGAAAGCGGCGACGTCGCTCATCGCGCAGCGCCGCCGCCTCGGAGGTCTGCCCGGCGGTCTGCAGGGCCTCGGCCCCCCGTTCGAGAGCCTCGGCCAACAGACGTAAATCGGCAGCTTCGTGGGTCACCAGCCGCAGCCAATACCTGGCGGCGAGGGCCGACTCGGCACGGCGATCGAGTGCCTCGGCCAGCAGATAGGCCGGCCCGGCCTGCAGTTCGACTGGCAATTGGTCGAACGACTTTTGCCAGTAGCGCAGGTCGGAAAGCCGCGGCCGTCCCGAGAAAGCCTCGGTCCGCCGCAACTGCCACTGCGCCACAGGCTGCAGACGCAGGGAATCGCCCCGCGCAATCTGTCGCAGGGCGGCCTCGGCCTCAGTGCGGAACTCGGGATCCAACAACAACTGGCTCGCCCCCATGAGTTTCGCTGTGTCCGATTTGGAACGCAGCCATTTGATGGCTGCCGCGCGATCATCGCGTGCGGGGAGGGCGGGGGTCCACCGGAGGGGGATGACGGCCAGATGGCGGGTTTCGGGATCGCTGTTCTCGATCGCCAGATACCGCGAGCCCGCCACGGCAAAGTCCCGCTGAAACAACGCACACCGGACCAGATCCGACAGGATCTCTCGGCGAACCCAGGGGCGGGGCTCCTCGGAGAGAGCTTGCTCGAGGTCGACCCCGGCCTGCACGGGGTCTTGGGAGATGGCCTGCCGTCCCCGCTGGTGCGGCTCCCGCCGGTCAGGTTCGACCAGCAGGATTTCTGGCCCACGCCAGGTCTGGATTGGTTCGTCGGCGGAAGCCTGAAAAGAGACTTCCTCACCACGGAATTCGAGGATTTCCCCCTGCAGTTCGATCCGCCCTTGCGAGCCCGGCCGGCGTACCACCAGCCGGTCACCGGCCTCCAACTGTCGGCCCACCAAACAGAGAATCAGCGCCGCGGCGGAGGCCCACCGGTTTGGGCTGGGGCCTCTCCAGACTCTGGCCCTGTGGGAGCCGGCCGCTGGAGGGGGAGGGGGAGAATCGATCACCAAGAGAGCCCCCAGATCAACGGCGACGAAACTGGTTGACATCGTGATAAGAGTACGTCCCGTCGTTTTCACGGGCCAGTCGCTTGGTCCAGTAGGAATCGGTGTTCGACAGCGGACTGCCTTTGCCAAATTCGACAACGCAGATCCGGCAGCGGCCGCTGTTTCGCTTGCGGATTTCCCCCAGGTCGGCGGCGGTCATCCAGGGTTCTCCGGCGTCGGTGAGAAAAAAAATCACATCCGGCTTGAGCCGCAGTGCCTCGAGCAGTGCCTCTTTGTGGCGGGTGCCGCCCGACGGTTGCACCGAGCGAATGTGTTGGGCGGCCCGGTTGCGATTGGCCTCGGTCCCCCGAAACATGCTGGAGCGTTGCCCGGTCGTCGGCATGGGGTGCAGGTCTTCGTTGTAGAAAATGACCTGGAATTCCTGCTCTTCCTCGACTTGCAGCAGGCTGGCCTGCAATTCGGTCTTGGCGACCTGAATGGAGTTGTTTTCGTACATGCTGGCGGACGCATCGAGCACGAAAGCGAAACGGGTTCCGGGCTGTCCACCGCCGCCGAAGAACGAGACAGCGGCCGGGCCCGCCTGCCCGGATCCTCCCGCCGAGACCCCGGTGGATTTTTTGGTGCTGGCTGAACCGCGTGGCCGCGTGAGTTCACGAACCCCAACACCGGCCGTTGAAGCCGGGGAGGCCATGTCCGGAGCGTTGCTTCCGGTCTCGGTGGTCGGACGTCGGGGAATATCGCGCGGCGTGGGGGGGTGGTGATCGACCGGCGGAGGGGCGAGCACCTCGCGAGGGGCGACGGCGGGGGCGGTTTCGGGGGGGGCGGTGGTGGGGGGCG
>JBKCTR010000835.1:0-5818 GCA_046318755.1 Planctomycetaceae bacterium | reverse complement strand
ACGGCCCGATTCTTCTCGGAAACACTCGGCTGGCAGCCGGTCGACCGGCCGAACAACATCCCCATGCAGGCGGCGTGGTTGGGAATCGCCCCGGGACAGGAATTGCACCTGCTGTCTGTCGAGGGCTTCACTCCCAGTCCGTTTGAGGCGGAGTTCGGGCGGCACTTTGCCGTGGGGTTTCCACGAGCCCAGTTTCCCGAATTGAAACAGCGGCTGCGTGACCGGGGGGCCGAGCTGATCGAGCCCCTGCGCGAGACTCCGTTCGAGCGGTTTTTCTTCCGTGATCCGAACGGCTATGTCTTCGAAGTCGTCGCGGCCTGAATTCAACGTGACTGCAGCTTGATGCGGGTGACCCGGCCAAACCGGCCGGTCGATCCCCCCGGGGGAGGCAACAGGCGCAGCGCGGCGGGGAACCAGCCCGGCTTGGCCAACTTGCCATCTGGAAGCTGGGTGATCGCCGGGAGCTTGGGAGGGGCGAGACCGCCGCGGTACACGTCGGCCGACACGGGATGGACGTAGACGCGCCGGTTCGCAATCAGGTTGGCCAGCGTCTCGGCCAACCCCTGGCTGAGCCCCGCCCAAAGCACGACGTTGGGATCAGACCGCAGAGCCAGCCCCTGCTCTCCCGCACCTGGAAAATACCTGCCGAATTTCTCGGCAATCGTCGCGAAGGTGGTCGTGTCGTACCGCCGCAAGTACTCGACGAGTCCCGCGTTGACCTGGCCATGTTCGGCCAACTGCTGCCATCCCTCGGACGCCGGACCTTCATCGTCGAGGGGAATCTGCGACAGGCGGCGGTGTTCGTCCTCGATCATCTTGGTGACCCGGCTGTCGAGCGTGGCCCGCCGGCAGCGACTCGAAGCCCACTCGCGCAGTTCAAAAACCTTCTCTTCCATCGTGACGGACAGCGGAACCGTCTGGTCTCTGGATTTTTCAAGGTCCTCCTGGGACAGCAGGCGGCCTTGCCCAAACGAATCAATCATGGCGGCGACCACAATCTGTTCCAACTCGGCTCCGCTGAAGCCTTCGGTCCGATTGGCGATCGACTCGAGATCATACTTCTCGGGTTTCCAGCCCCGCTTCGCGAGATGGATCTGCAGGATGTCGAGCCGTTCGTGATAATTCGGCAAATCGACGAAAAACAATTCATCGAAGCGCCCCCGGCGAAGTAATTCCGGGGGAAGATTGGCGACCGAGTTGGCGGTCGCGACAACAAAGACCGGCTGCTTGCGGCTTTCCATCCACGTCAGGAAGCTGCCAAACAGCCGGGCCATGACCGAATCCTGCCCCTTCGACTCTTCCCCCAAACCGGCGAAACCCTTCTCAATCTCATCGAGCCACAGCACGGCCGGGGCGATGGTTTCCATCAGCCGCAGCACGTCCCTCAGGTTCCGTTCGCTGGTACCACGGTCGGCCGACAGCAGATTGGCCACATCCAAACGAACCAGTGGAAAGCTCAACAGCCGGGCGGTGGCCCGGGCCGTGAGACTCTTGCCGCACCCCTGCACCCCCAACAAAAGCAACCCTTTGGGCAGGGGAATTCCCTGTTCGCGAGCCCGTTCGGTGAAGGCCTCGGCGCGTTGGCTCAGCCAGTCCTTCAGCACCTCGAGGCCGCCGACATCGCGAACCCCCTCCTCCAGGTCGTAGAACTCCAGTAAGTCCGAGCCCTGCACAAGGTGTCGTTTCTCAGCCACAAGCAGACGGAAGGCCTCATCGTCGACTGTCTCTCGTCCCTGCAGCGCCAGCTGCAGTGCCTTGCGGGCTTCACGGGCCGTAAGCCCCAGCACCCCCTTGATGAGCTTTTCCTCGGCGGCTGGGTCGACTTCGAGCGGAACTTCTGCCGCCGCGTTGCGGATGGCGAGAGCCGCCTCCAGTTCCAGCCGAATCTCCTCGATCCCCGGCAGGGGCAGGTCGATCTCGAACGTCTCTTTTCGCAGATCGAGCGGCACCGACAGACCGGCTCCCAGGAACAGCAGTGTCTTTCCCTCGCGAGACAACCGCGGAGCCAAGTCGCGCAGCCGGCGCACCACCCGCACATCGGCGAAACAGGGCTGAAAGTCCTTCAGGAGGAAGACGTGATTGTCGGGATACGATTCGATCCGTTCGAGAAACCACAGCGGGTCGGTGGAAATCGACTCATTGCTGCCCGGGGGGGGCTGGGGACCGTCGGTGATGGTCCAGGTCACCAAGCCTCGTTCCACCTCCAGCAGCACCTCGGCCAATTCGGCCTCCCAGCGTTCCTCCTCGAATGTTTTGAGAAACAAGAGGCCGTAATCCGAAAGGATCCGGGCACGAACTTGATCCAGAGCCTCGGCGGTGGTCATAGACTGGCGCGCGAAAATGAGAGCAGTGCAGGCGGTCGACGCTCTCTGGATCGTATCGTTTTTTGCCGGTCGATTCCTCTGGATGGGGCAACGACCCAGTACCGAGGTTCCGCTCTTCACCGGGAAAGCCGGGCCCATCGATCAGACTTCGCGCCAGATCCCTCCCCGGAACTCGGATCGCAATCTAAAATGCGGCCCAAACTTTCCTCTCTTCGCAGGATCACCCCTCATGTCTGTCACGCTCAGTCAGTTCGCCCGCAACCTCAACGTCGAGACCGCCTTCACGGTCCTGGCCGTCGCCAAGCAATTGAAGGCGAAGGGGAAGGATGTGGTCGAATTGGAGATTGGTGACAGCCCGTTTCCGAGCACGGCCCACGCCAAGCAGGCGGGCGAGCGGGCCATCAAGGATGACCAGTCGCACTACTGTCCCTCGCCAGGACTCCCCGAATTCCGCGAGACAGCGGCCCAGTTTGTCCGCGAAGAGTTTCACATTCCTGCGGAAGGGCGGAACGTGGTGGTCGGCCCCGGGGCCAAGATTTTCCAACAGTTTTTCTGCGAGGCGTTTCTGAATCCCGGCGATGGGGCCCTGGTCTTCAGCCCGCATTTCCCCACATTCATTCCCAACATCGAGCGGCGCGGTGCCCGGGCCGTGCTGGCCCCGCTGACTCTCAAAAATGAATTCCGCCCCGGGGTCGACCAGATCGAACGGTTTCTCACGACCGACCCCGCCCCCCGAGCCATCTTCCTCAATTCGCCCCACAACCCCACCGGCGGCGTGGCCCTCGAACAGGATTTGCGAGACATTGCAGACCTGATCCGCGGCAAGAACATCGCGGTCTTCTCCGACGAGCCGTACTGCCACATGGTCTGGAAAGGACGGCACCGCTCGCTGCTGGAACAACCAGGAATGCTGGATCAGGCGGTCGCCGCCTATACCTTCAGCAAGTCGTACAGCATGAGCGGCTGGCGGTTGGGATTTGCCGTTTCGAATCCGGAAATCACCGACGCCATCGGCAAGATGATCAACACCTGCCTGTCGTGTGTCCCCCCCATCGTCCAGTTGGCCGGGGCGGCCGCCCTGAAGCACGATAAAGTCGAACGCGACCGGGTGATGCAGTTGTTTCGGGATAAGGTGGTGCTCTTGACCCAGGGACTGAACCGCATCCCGGGATTCAAGACTCTCGATCCCACCTCCACCTTCTACGTGTTCCCGAATGTTGCCCCCATCTGCAACTCCCTGGGGATCACCAGCCATGGTCTGGCGCTGTATCTGCTGGAAGGGGCGGATGATCAGTTTGGCGTCGCCTGCCTCGGCGGCGAGTGCTTCGGCGAGGCGGGTGCCGGCTTCCTGCGGTTCAGTTGTGCCGAGCCCAACGAACGGCTCCAGCAGGCGATTGACTTCCTTCCGGTGGCTCTCGGCCGAGTCGATCGTGTCCGCGCATACCTCGAAAAGAACCCCAAGTTTTTCTTGCGAACACCGTATGCAGTCTGAGCCCTCGGTGCGTCCGTTGACGACGCGGCTGCGCCCGCTGATTCTGGTGGGCACCGCCGCGTATTGGCTGTTGATGCTGGTCCTCACTCACCTCCCCGAGATTCCCAAGGAATACGACTCGGGACTGGGAGACAAGAGTGAGCACCTCATTGGCTACATGCTGCTGTCGGTCGGGCTGGGATTGTGCCTGAGTGTTTGCCGGGGCCCCCTGGGATGGCGACAGCTCGCGATGATCATTGGAATTGTGGGGATTTATGGTGCCTTCGATGAAAGCACCCAACCGCTGTTTGGGCGGAACTGCGATTGGTACGACTGGTTGGCCGACCTGCGGGGCTGCCTGATGGGCGTTCTGGCGGTCCTGGGAATTGATCAGCTATGCCGCCGCTGGCGACCAGAGTGGTTTCCCCCGTCCACAACCTCGCTGACCCCTTGATCCCTACCCGGCAAATTCAAAACCTTTTGGTGCCGGGAATGGCGATCCAATCAGCAGTCTCAGCCCAAACCCCAAGTAGACACTGCGGCTGTGTTGGTGGGTTTCAAATCCGTCGAAGCTCGACCAATGCGCGGGTCCGAGACGCAACCACATGATGGCCGTGTCAATGTCTGCGGATACTTCTGTCGTCGGTTTGCCCCCCTTTTTTCCAGGCATCAACTCGACTGTCGCGCAGAGCGTGCGCAGGTCAGAGATCGCCTGGCGCAAAAGGGGAAGCTGTTGGTCTTCAAGAACGTCATCCCCGGGACTTTCTCGCGCAGCCAGGGGCTGCGGCATTCCGAAGAGTCGCAGTTGGCCGCTGCGTGACGGACAGTCTGCCCACCTCTGGGAACAACAGCATCCCAATCGGCTGGAACAATGACGATCGACTCGTTCGGATCGGCCGATCGCATCAATCACAGCACCAAGCGAGCTGCCGGGGCACGGTTCCCCGGAACTGCGCGCGGTGGAACAGGCTCCACGGGAGAAACGGGGGCCATGTCAGACCCAACAACAGCCTGCATGATGCTTTGCAGAACATGGGCAGTGGGGGGTGCCACACCGGGGCGCTGCCTCCCCCAGATCCCGGTCTGATGCGACGCGCTGGTCTATGGCATCGGAAAGAATGGACGGCTGGTCGTGATGGCCGTGGTCAGATTGCCGAAAGCAACTGGGGAAGACCTGTCATGCACCAGACCGATCCCAGCGAATTCTATTTTGCACCGCTGTTTTACGGCGAGTTTTCCGGAGGCCAATTCGTGTATTGGGTATTCGCAGCGGATGGATTGTCTTCCGCCGCGACTTCGCCTGGTCGCTTTCCCAGAGCACCTTCGCAGGTTTATCGGATCGCGCCACGGAGTGTGACATCACACATGATTCCTTGCACACAAAGGTCAGGGACTCCGCTGGGCTGTGCGCCTTGTTTTCTTCGGCGAAGTCAGTTGTCCACTGCACCAACCTCGATCCCTCAGACGGGATCTGCTGCCATGTGCGGTCATTCCGCAGAGAGGCGTTAGTGACGCCACCAGTTCCCGGATACCAATCAGTTCACGGTGGCCTTGCTCTGCGGCAAATCCGAACCTGGTCGTTCGGAAATCGCCGTCAGCCACTCGAGCTCCCGCTCCTCAAGCATTCCGCCAAAGCCCACATGCACACAAGTCAAACACACTTCTCCACCGCCAACACCTCGTCGATTGTGAACGGGCCGAGCATGATTGTTCGGGAGGGCTGGCTGGAATCTCGCCCGAGCAGATACAACTCGCCATGCTGGCTTTCGCGGGCATCGGGAAAGCCACTGACGGTCCTTCCATCCCTCAGGCTCACCCGCACCACTGTGGTTTCGTCGATCCCCTGCAGTTCCTGATTCACCAATCCGGGAAACCGACCCCAGGCCCAACACCACAGAGTCTTGACTGGATCAACTTTTCCAGCCACGTCGGTCCATTCGTGTTCGGCCAGCAGCAAATCCCGGCGGGAGGCCGTTTCGCACCACGGTTTGAGAATGTCATCGAGCCACGCGCGTCGCGAGGC
>JBKCTR010000834.1:0-1540 GCA_046318755.1 Planctomycetaceae bacterium | reverse complement strand
CTGCTGGTCCCCCCCTTCCCCCCCCCTCGACCGTGTCCGTGTCCCCCCCGGGACACCCTGTGAGGAATCATCCATGAACCGGCTGCTGGACTCTCTCCCCGGCCTCCGTCGCGCCCCCCGGGGCACGCTGCTGGCCCTGCTGGCCCTCGCAAGTGTCACCAGCGGGCTTTGCCCCAACGCCCGCGCCGCCGACAAACTGCAGTACAACCGGGACATCCGGCCGATCCTCGCGGAGAACTGCTTCGCCTGCCACGGCCCCGACAGTGCCGCCCGCAAGGCCGGGCTGCGGATCGATCAACGGGCCGCCGCGATCGAGGGAGGAGCGCTGGAGCCGGGGGAACCCGACCAAAGCTCGCTGCTGGAACGGGTGCTGAGCAGCGACCCCGAGAAGGTCATGCCCCCCCCGTCGACGAAGAAGTCGCTGACGGCCGCCCAGAAAGAGATCCTGCGGCGGTGGATTACCGAGGGGGCCGAGTATGAAAAGCACTGGTCGTTCCTGACCCCCGTCCGTCCGGCGCTGCCGGAAGTGAAAAACGCCGGCTGGGTGCGCAACCCGCTGGATCGCTTCGTGCTGGCGGGACTGGAAGCCCAGGGACTGGAGCCCGCCCCCGAGGCGGACCGGCAGACGCTGGCCCGGCGGGTGGCCCTCGACCTGACCGGTTTGCCTCCCGACCCCGCCTTGGTTGAGGAATTTGTCAAAGACACCAGCGAGAACGCCTGGGAGAAGCTGGTCGACAAGTTGTTTGAGTCGTCGCGCTGGGGCGAGCATCGCGGCCGGTATTGGCTCGACGCCGCCCGCTATGCCGACAGCCACGGCATCCACTTCGACAACTACCGCGAGATCTGGGCGTACCGGCAATGGGTGGTGCGGGCCTTCAACCGCAACCTGCCGTTCGACCAGTTCACCATCGAACAACTGGCGGGCGACCTGCTGCCCAACCGCACGCTCGATCAGCAGATTGCCTCGGGCTTCAACCGCTGCAACATCACCACCAGCGAGGGGGGAACAATCCCCGAAGAATACCTCGTGCTGTATACCCGCGACCGCACCGAGACCACCTCGGCGGTCTGGATGGGGCTGACGGCGGGCTGCTCGGTCTGCCATGACCACAAGTTCTATCCGCTGTCGCAGCGCGAGTTCTATAGCATGGCGGCGTTCTTCAACAACACGACGCAGCCGGCGATGGATGGCAACATCAAAGACACTCCTCCCATCGTGTCTGTGCCGTTGGAAGAGGATCGGGAGCGTTTTGACGACCTCGCCCGGCTCATTCCCGAGACCCGGCAGCAACTGGCCGACCGGCGGACCGCCGCGAAGCCCGCCTTCGACACCTGGGCCCGCGCCGTCACCGCCGAGGAACTGGCCCGGCAGATTCCCACGCAGGGGCAGACTCTCGCCGCTCCGTTGACCGAGGGAATGGGGACGCAGATCCATTACACCGTCCGCGGCGAGGCCCGCATGGCCAACGCGCCGCAGCCCCTCGACTGGGATGAAGGGGCGATTGCGGCCAAGGGCCTCAAGACCAAGCCCGACAACGCG
>JBKCTR010000833.1:0-2834 GCA_046318755.1 Planctomycetaceae bacterium | reverse complement strand
CCAACTGAGACGCTTCAGACGAACTTATGGTCGCACGGCACCACAAGCCACCCGACTCTCCTGGCGGTTCGTGCTCCACCACGGGAAGAGCCAGACACAGCCGGCGGGGCCGACTCACGCCACGATCTCGTGAACCACGTTCCCCTTCACATCGGTCAGTCGCATGTCGCGTCCGGCGTGGCGATAGGTGAGCTTCTCGTGATCAAGCCCCAACAGGTGCAGCACGGTCGCATGCCAGTCGTGAATGTGCACCTTCCCTTCGACAGATTCCATGCCGTAGTCGTCGGTCCGGCCATAGACCATCCCGGGCTTCACTCCTCCCCCGGCCATCCACAGCGTGAACCCCTTGTTGTTGTGATCGCGGCCATCGCCCTGCGCGGCGGGACTGCGTCCGAATTCGCCTCCCCAGATCACCAGGGTCTCCTCCAACAATCCCCGGGCCGCCAGATCGGTCAGCAATCCCGCGATCGGCTGATCCACCGCGCGGCAACTGTTCGTCAGCGATTCCTGCAGGTTGCGGTGATGATCCCAACCGCCGCTGGTCACCTCCACAAAACGCACGCCCGCTTCCACCAGCCGCCGGGCCAGCAGGCATTGCCGACCAAACGCCGCGGGGCCTCCTCCCCCCGGCTGGAACGGTCCCGCGTTGCGGCCTCCTCCCCCGCTCTCGGTGATGCCATACAGCGCCTGGGTCGCCGCCGACTCCTCCGACAGATCGAGAACAGGCGGCAATTCCCCCTGCATGCGGTAGGCCAATTCGTACGCCGAGATCAACCCTTCGACCGATGAATCTCCCCCCAACTGAGCGGCGGTGGAGCGATTCAACTGCTGAATGTAATCCAACTGCATGCGCTGGCTGTCCCGATCGCGGCGGGCGTTCCGCAGATTGCTGATCTGGGCCCCGGCTGCGGGATTGCGGGCCCCCATCCGCGTCCCCTGGTAGACCGCCGGCAGGAATGACGCCGCGTAATTGGCCGCGCCGCCATTGGACTGCGGCGGATTGATCGTCACGAAACCGGGCAAATTGCCATTCTCGGTTCCCAGCCCATACAGCACCCAGGCCCCCAGGCTGGGCCTGGGAAACTGAAACAACCCGCAATGCATTTGCAGAAAGGCCTGGGCGTGGTTGGGCAGATCGGTGTGCATGCCGTTCAGCACGCAAAGCCGGTCGGCGTGCCGAGCCACATTCGAGAACAGCTCGCTCACCCACACACCCGCCTCACCATGCTGGGAAAACGAAAAGGGAGAGCCCAGCAGACGTCCTCGCCCCCGGGGAGCGGGCTTCCCGGCATCGGCGGCCAGCCGGGGTTTATGATCGAAGGTGTCGACATGACTCGGCCCCCCTTCCATGCACAGGAAGATCACTCGCCGAGCCCTCGGAGCGAAATGCGTCGTCCGCGGCGCCAGCGGGGACGTGGCGGACGATGGCCCGGTGGAATTCGCCAGCGCCGCCTGTTCGTGCGACAGGGCGGCCCACGCCAAGGCTCCAAACCCCGAGATGGTCGATTGCAGCAGTTCTCTTCGTGACGGCATGGCAGGAATCCGGACAGGGCTTGGACGGCAGCTTACAGTCGGTACAGGAACTCAGCACTCGCCAACAGCGCCTGGCACAGGGCACTCCAGTCTTCGCGGTCATCCGAGCGGGCCGCCGCCCCGTTCGTCTCGCGTTGGCGGCGCGACACCTCCAGAAACTCGCGGGCCTGGTCGACTTCCCTGGATGTGGGCCCCCGACTGAAGCACAGGGCATAGGCTTGGGCCAGCCGCTCTTCGACCGTGGCCAATTCCATCAACCGTCGGCTCAGCAGATCGGCCGCCCGGATCACCAGGGTGTTGTTGAGCAGAAACAGTCCCTGCGAGGCCACGGTGGTCTGTGGACGATCGGAACTGATCAGGCTGGGATCGGCGGCATCGAACAGGGCCAGCACCTCTGGCAGGTTGTCACGCACGATCGGCAGATAGACCGAGCGATGCGTATTGGTGGGATCATTGATCGCCCCCGCCGCCCCCTCTCCCCCCGGACGCCGCTGGATCGAAGGACCATCTCCCGCGACGGCCACCGCCGACCCCACGGGGGCCTTCAGATCCAACTGCCCACTGACGGCGAGAATGGCATCGCGCACCTGTTCGGCCCCCAGGCGGCGCGGCGTATTGCGCCATAGCAGCGTGTTGTCGGGATCGATCTCCAGGCACCGCACCTCCCCCTGCGAGCTCAGACGATAAACGCGGCTCAGCACGATCGAACGCAGCAGCGGTTTCACCCGCCACCCCCCGTCCATGAACTGCAGCGCGAGGTGATCGAGCAATTCGGGGTGGCTGGGGGGCAATCCCGCCTGACCAAAATCATCGGGGGTTGGCACCAATCCCCGACCAAACAACTGGTACCACAACCGGTTCACGAACACCCGGGCGGTCAGGGGATTGTCGCGGCTGGCGATCCACTCGGCCAACTGCAGGCGTCCGCTGGTGTCGGAGGGAATCCGCAGCCCGGGCAGGCCGGGCAGATGGATCGTTCCGCGTGGAATGCGCCGGGCGCTCGGCTGATCCGATTCACCTCGTTCGTACAACGGGCTGTCGGCGATGGTCCGTTGGCCGTCGGCGGTGAATCCCGCGAAGCCGCCAAAACCTCCTCCGCGACGGCGCTCGCGTCCTTCGGGCTTGTCGCGGACCCCCATCGCCAGCAGCTTCGGCCAGCCATCGCTCTCGTACGCGTCGAGCTGCGCCTGCAGCAGCGAGATCTGCCCCGAGATCAGGAATCGCTGGGTCGGATCCTGGGCCTGCTCGGCCCGCCGCCGCACATCCGCGATCCGCCCCTCAATCTGCCGCTTCTCCGAATC
>JBKCTR010000832.1:0-6530 GCA_046318755.1 Planctomycetaceae bacterium | reverse complement strand
GGATAATCCTGCATTCCCCGTTGTGTCAGCCAGCAACCGGGGAGGAGTCGTGATTCGTCGATCTGTTGTTGTGACCAGTCAACATCGATTCGGGCAGCGGGCTTGGCGCCCTGGGGGGCGGTCGGCTTGGGGGGCATCATGTGCGGATTTCTCCCAGAAAGGTGCAGGTGGACACTCACTGGGGAGACATTAGAACACAAAAAAGCGCCTATTCAAGACGTGTCTTGTGTTTTTGTGTACATATCTGGAAAAGAGAGGTCAGTGCAACACGAACAATGGGTGGTGGTCAGTGGTCCCGGAGCCGCGGCCCGAGAAGTCCCGGACCCGGCCGCGAAGATCCGATTCCCGGCCGAACGATTCTTGATGTGCGGCTCCCGATCTGGAGCAGGAATCGCCGCTTCATCCAATGCGTAGAGTTCACGGGCCCCATCGCGCACCGGCCTGTGCCGACGCCGTTCTCGGACGGGGAACTCTTGGATAGCCCAAGGATCGCCGCACTGTGGCGACCCTTGGTGAGTGACTTCCATAACACACCGGAACTCCAAAGTGGGTTCGCTTCCGTGCGGATTGCGTGAACCGACCTCATCGATCGGTCTTCTCGCAAACACGGAAGGGTCGAATTCTGCCCGCATCTCATCCCGGCGGCACGCAGGAAGCCATCCCCTTCAGGGATGAATCGGTCTGGCTGCCTCGCAACCCAGGGTAGTGCTGCGCACGAACCCTGGGCTATGAAAGAATGTCCCTACAGGACAGGGCCCGGATCCCTGTTGTGTTCGCGAGGAGGGCGGAAGGGCCGTTGTCAGGGACGGAGCTCTCGAGGGGCCGCGACTCAAACATCTGAGCCGTCGATGACGTGATCCATCGGTCGATGGAGCTGCACTGGTGGAAATCCAGTCCGTTTGTTTTGACCGGCCGCCAAGGCACTCGGAGGCCGATTTGGACTGTCCCACCCCAAATCGGCCTCCGGGGCGCTCACGTTCACACCACTCGCCACTCGCCACCCGCCACTCGCCACCCCACGCCGCGGTGGCTCCGGGGTCACCTGGGCTGTGTCCCGCCGGCCGGGTTACTTTTCGACCGTCACCCAGACCGGTTCCCCGGCGAAGGTCAGCTTCATCACGAAGTTGATCGACACGTGGGCCATCACGGGAATCAACTGCCGTTCGACCGCCGGGGCGTCGGCCGCCGCCTTCAGCGTCACCACCCCCTTGGTCTCCGACCCCGTCAGCAGCGTCTTGCTGTTTCCTCCATCCAGGGTGACCCCTTTGGGCAGGCTGTTGCCAAACGGACTTTCGAGATGCTGGTACAGCACATCCAGCGTCACATTCCCGGTGAAGCCCGGGGCCCGCTCGATGGTGACCTCGATCTTGGCCGACTCCCCCGGCTTCAGCTTGATCTCGGTCTGGCTGAGCTTGACCGACCGCACATCCATCGGCTCGGCCACCGAGACGGTGTGCAGATCGACCGGGTAGTTCCCCCGCCCCCCACCGGGCGAATAGTACTCCTGCAGCGGCTCACCCACCGCGGTCAGTTGCAGCGGCTCGCCATTGGGAACCGGATGCGTGCCGGTGCCGACCACCTTGATGTTGCGGGCGTCGAACGGCGCGTCGGCCGCTGTGTGCAGAATCACCACCCCGTCCGGATGCCCCGCCAGAATCCGCCCGCAGGTCGCGGTGACCCCCGCCGGCAGTCCTTCCACTCCCAGAGCGATGTCTCCCGCGAAGCCATTCTTCCGCAGGCCCCGCACGTAAAACACCGATCCCACGCCCGGGGCCAGCAGGGTCTTGTCGGTGTCGACCTCCAACAGGAAGTGCGGCTCGGCCCGGGTGATCTCGACGGCATACGTCAATTGCGGACCACCCCGCTGGTGCAGGTCGCGGATGTCGAGAACATACTTCCCATCGGCCGGCGCGGCCCAGTTTTCGAGCCACCCATCGGCGGTCTGGACCCGCCGCACGGCCGCGTCGTCGGCTTCCGCAAGCACGGCCCCCTTGTCGTTCAGGATGCGCAGGTACGGATCCATCGCCGACCACGCCTGCCGGGCGAAGACCCGGAACGTCAGCCGGTCTCCCGCCTTCGCCTCGAAGGTGTAGCAGTCGATGTCGGACTCGCTCTCGATCGTCCCCGCCAGCACACCGGGAATGGTCACCGGCTGCCCCTGTTCCGGCGTGTTGTTGGGCTGGGTGGTCTCCAGCGTGCGGGGGAGTCGACTGGCCAGCACCACCGCGCTGTTGAGCGCCTGGTTGCCGAAGGTGGGGGAAACCAGCGTGAGCCCGGGGGGAGTGTCGGCCGGGAGGGTGAGGCTGGCGGGGGCGTTGGCCGGCAGGTTGAAGCCGACCAGTTGCACGGGGGTTGCCTCGCCCGGGGTCAGCACCAGCGGAGCGATCTGCGTCACGAACGGCCGCGAGTGCACTTCCACCGCGTAGGTCCAGTCGCCATTTCCCTGGAACCGCACATCGCGCACTTCGAGCAGGTATTCGCCCGGCTCGGTGAAGTTGTGGAAGAGCAGGGGATCGCCGGCGTAGTGATTGTCTGACGTCGCCAACACCCCGCCGGCGGCGGTCCGCAGGGTGATCAGTGGATCGACCCGGGTCTGCATGTCGTGCAGCCGGTTGAGCAGCCGCTGCGACTGCACCGCGAACACGAGGCTGGTGGGGGCGTCGATCTTGAAGCGGTAGAAGTCGAGATCTTCGGCCTTCTCGATGGTGCCGCAGAGCATGGCTGGCAGGCTGACCACCTGGGCCTTCTCGCGGGTGTCGTTGTCGGGATTCTCGGCCACCACGGGATCGCGCCCGACCACCAGTTGCCCGTCGGTGCTGGCCCACTGGGGAGTGAAGACGCGAAAGTCCCGCACGCCGGGGAGGGCGTCGGGAGCGCAGGTGAACTTCAATTTGATCTTGGGGAGATTCGGCTTTTTATCGGCCGGTTTGTCGGTGGGCTGGGCTTCGACCGGCACAATTTCACCGGTCACTCCCGTCCCGGAGACAATCACCCGGGTCGCCCCCGCCAGGTTGTAGCGGGCCGAGAGTTCATGCTCGGTGGTCGCCCCCACCTGGGCGGCGGCCGGCTTGAGGCTCATCAGCATGGGATACGAGTTGTTGGTCTGCGCGTGGGCCGCGAGGGGAACCGCCAGACCACCCAAAGCGGCCAGACATCGCACCGCTCGCCGCCACGTGCCAGACTGTGCCGCTTTCCGTGCTTCCTGCTGCCGTCTGAACGCCATGATTTGCTCCTGACCAACCTCGGGAAGGGTTCTCGCGGGGCGACTGGTTGTCTCGGGCCGCCGTCGCGGCCCCCATTCTTCGCGGAGTGTTCCCTCACACCACCAGGGACATCTCCGGGAATGGGGGGCGAACGCTAATACACAAACAGGAACTGCTTGCTGTTCATCAAACCCCACAGCAGGTCCTGCAGGCCTTCCTGCGGACTGGGGGCGCCGGCGAGGTAGCTGGTGCCAAACTCAACCTCGGCTGGCGTGGGACGCCGGCAGAGCGTGGTGAGGTACAGGTCGGCCACCTGCTCGGCCGCGGGCTTTTGTTCGGCCAGCAGTTTCGCCACCCGGCCGTTGGCATCGGCGATCTTCGTGGCAATCACATCGCCATTCAGCGTGTGCAGCGCCTGGGCGAGGTTTTCGTCGGGAGTCCGTTCGCACTCGCAGACACTGGCCCGCTTGGGTTTGCCGAAGGTCACGAGGAAGGGATTGGTGTAATTGGAATCGGGCAGCTCGATGGCCCGGGTTCCCAGCGGCAGGTTGGGATATTTGGTGACCGAGCCGGTTGCCTGGTCGACGGCGTCGAGCAGGGGCTCGGCCGCGAGACGCTTGACCCGGAAGTGGCTGTAGAAACGGGTGTCGGCCTGGTTGGCCGCGGTGGGCTGCGAATCGAGCTGATACAGCCGCGAGTGCATGATGCGGCGCATGAGGTGCTTGATGTTGAACCGGCTCTCACGGAAGTCGGCCACCAGGGCCGCCATGAGGGCGGGGTTGCTGGGGGGATTGGTCGCCCGCATGTCGTCCACCGGGTCCACCAGCCCGCGCCCGAGGTAATGCGCCATCAGGCGATTCACCACGTTCCGGGCGAATCCCTCGTTCTCGGGGGCGGTCAGCCATTTGGCCAGGGCGACCCGCCGGTCGAGGGGGTCATCCACCGGCTCGCCATCGAGCGGTGTCGGCTTCATCACCGCCCCTGTGCGGGGATGCGTCACCTCTCCCGAGGGACGGACCCAGACGACCGATTCTCCGCCAAAGTTTCCGAACTCGGAACTGCCTTTGACCGCCACCCGCGAGAAAAATGCGGCGAAGCCGTAGTAGTCGGCCTGGCTGTATTTTTCGAAGGGATGATGGTGGCATTTTGCGCACTGCAGCCGGGTGCCGAGGAAGAGCTGCGACGTCGCTTCGGCCAGGTCGGGGGCGTTGCTGGCGATGCGGAAGTAGTTGGCCGGTCCGTTCGAGAAGATCGATCCCTTCGCGGTCACCAGCTCGCGGACAAATTGGTCGAACGGCTTGTTGGTGCGGAACGACTCCCGCAGCCAGTTGTGCAGCGCCCACATTCCCTGGTCTCCCAGGGTGGTGCTGCTGTTGCGGATCAGGTCGGCCCACTTCAGCGACCAGAATGCCGCGTATTGGTCGTTGAACGTGTTGCGGCTGGCATCGGGGTCGAACCCCAGCAGCCGGTCGATGAGCTTGGCCCGCTTGTCGGGATCGGGAGAATCGAGAAACGCCACAGTCTCTTCCCGCGAGGGGAGGGCCCCCACCGCATCGAGAAACGCCCGCCGCAGAAAGGTGCTGTCGTCACACAGTCCACTGGGGGTGATGCCCAGCTCGCGGAACTTGGCAGCGGCCAGATCGTCGATGAAATTCCGGCTTTGCCACCCGTCGAGGGCCACCGTGTCGGCGAAGGGAATGACCGTCATGGCGATCTCGGCTTGTCCTTCGAAGCGGATCATCACCGGAGCCTGGCCCCGGCCGACGGCGGTCATCAACCCGGACGAGCCGACCGTGACGACCGAGTCGTCCATGCTGTCGTAACGGGCCCAGGCGGTCACGTCGCGGGTCGCACCGTTGCTGTCGACCGCCTGCACCCGCAACTGCTGCTGAAAACCAGGGGTGCCGATGCGCTCGGCGGGGGTCACCACGAGGCGTTCGACCTTGGGGGCGTCGGCCTTCGGTTCGGGGGCGCCAGTGGCGATCCACGCCTTGAGGATCTCGTGGTCATTGGAGCCGGGGTTCAAGCGGCGGCCTCCGCCGTGAGGGAGTTCCATCAATGGCTTGCGCAGGAACAGGCTCTCTTCCGGAACCAGCAGATTCACGCGGCGCTGCATGCGGTCGCGCACAATCATGTTGCGGTCAGCCGGGGGATCGAACCCCATCACCGAGAGGGTGAATCCTCCCTTGCCATGCTGGCTGGCATGGCAGGCGCCGCCATTGCAGCCCGCCTTGTAGAGAATGGGGAGCACATGCTCGGTGAAGCTGACCGCCGGTTGGGGCACCACCCCCTCGACCACCACCTCGATGGTTTTGGCAACCCCTTCGTGGGTGATGGTGATGGTGGTCTGGCCATTCCCGACCGCCTGCAGATTGCCGGTGCCCGAGACGGTCGCGACGGCCGCGTTGCCCGTGCTGTACTGGGCTGCGCCCGTCAGATCGGCCGAGCGGGACGAAATCTGCCCGGCGGAGTCGACCGCCGTGACCAGCAATTGGGCCCGTTCGAAGTTGCGATCGAATTTCACCTGGGGGGGCGTCACCACAAACTCGACCCCCAGCGACGTGGCCGACCAGCCCACGACGCACCACGCCCCCAGCAGAGCGAAGCACACCGCCCGCCCGAAGGGGGGACGCGTCAACACGGGGCAGCCACTGGCCGGGGAACGACGTTCGGCGACAAGTGAAAACAGGGGGTGACTGGGCATGCGGGGCCACTCCGATGTGGCGGATCGGACCACCAAGGGAGGTCGATCCTGGGGAGGGGTGGAAGACGAGGCGGGTGGGACCGGGGTCCCGGGGTGTCTTCCGATGGCATCAACATCTCTGAGTATGACACGCCGGGGGTGTGCCTTCCAGAGAGTTCGGGGCGGGGGCGCAGGGGCGAAGGACGGGGCCCCCGGGCGAATCCCGCGGCGACAGCCTCGGCTGTGACGGTTCCGATCCGCGAAACCCAACGCGCTGGCGCCCGCTCGTGCCACAGGAGGGGCTTTTCCGGATTCGGTCCGTGGGACGAGAGTGCCGTTGGGGGCGAGTGACGGAAGGGAGCGATGGCCAGGGGACTGGGAGCAATTCCCCGCGGCGAATTCTTCCGGCCAGACCTGTGGCGATGCCCGCGGGGGAACCGATTCCCAGGTGCAAAGTCTCTGACAGGCCGGCGCTGTGGCAGACCGGCACTGCGGCGGATCGGCGTGGGAAAGCAGCCGAGAACAGAGTCCGGCGGCGGGGGGCGGGACCGCTCAAAGGAGCGGTCGGTTGGGCTACTTGGACTTCTTTTTCGATTTGGCCTTCGGCTCTTCCTCGGCGAAGACATCTTCATCGAGGGTGAAGG
>JBKCTR010000831.1:0-5791 GCA_046318755.1 Planctomycetaceae bacterium | reverse complement strand
CGCGGCACACCGTCCGTCGTCGCGCGGGGTGACGGGAGTCATGTCGAGTTCAATGCCGACGCCAAAGTCAATCCGCACCTGCCGGATCAGTCGTCCCAGGTTGTCGTTCGAGGTGGGATCGGTGCCGGAATCGACCGCCACAATGAACCGACACCGGCGGCGGATCAGTTCGTAGACTCCCATGTTCTCGAAATGCCCTCCATCCGAGACGTAGACGTAGGGGCTGTTCCCGGCGGTTTGTCCGAGCAGCTCAGAAAGCAGGAGACCGGCACTCTCCGAGGGATTGGTCTCACCCCGTGTCTGGGGATTGCCGGGATTCCCAAACCACGACCCCAACCGGAAGTTGAACACCGTCAACAGGGCGGTGATCGCCGGAGACGAGTGGTAGCCCATGTTGGGGGAGACCGCGGCACCCGAGGCGGCGATCGCCGTCCCGACGGTCACATTCCCCGCGAATTCGTGGGTGGGGCAATAGCCCGTCGACTCGCTGCCACAAAACAGGGGCGAGAACACGAACGACTCGGCCTGCCGGTCGAGAAACTGCAGGGTTTCGGCATGCCGGGCGGCGGTGGAGCGGTTCTCGCCAAACGAAGTCGACGCCTTGCGGTTGAGGGCCCCATTCACCAGGTGCAGGGGGCCCCAGTGAGACTCGGGAAGCGAGCTGTCGGTTCCCATCCGCAGCGAACCGGGAAAGAGCCGCGCGAGGGGCAGATCGTCGTGGGGATCCATGTTGGTGGTCAGGTCGGGCACCCGGACCCGCGAGGCCCCCAGGAAACAGCGCGCCAAACGATTGGCATACATGTTCTGCAGCGAGAAGGTATTCACCCCCACCAAGTCCCCGGCCGCGCGCCAGAGGCGATACACCAGCGCCGCCAGGGGAATCAACAACACCCAGTGTGGGATCTGCGCATTGGGGAACCCCACGAGACGCAACGACACTCCGTGTTCCCGGGTTTCATCCTGCGATTCCGGCGAAGTTTGTTCAGCCGCTCCGGCGCCGCTTGTGTGCGGTTCGCTCGTCCCCCCGAGCACTGCGTTCTCCAACGCCTTGATGGACGATTCCCCCCGGTCAGTGGGGCTCTGGATGATTCGCTGGACGCGTTCGATCTGATCAAACACCAGCGTGGCCGCGGTCGCCATGCCGAGAAAGATCGTCAACAGCAACAGCGGAGCCATGAGGGCGGGAAGGACCGAGGCCCATTTGCCAGTGGGCTGATCGGCACGGGTATTACGGGAGAGCAGAGCCAAACCGAACAGCAACAGGGCCAGCCACGTCAGCGAGCCGGCGGTGAGCAGGTGGACCGAGGCACCGGCCTGTTGGAAGCCAGTCTGCAGCAGCCAGGTCCCGTGAATGGCCATTCCGAACAGCGCCCCCCAGGCGAGGGCGATCTGCAGCAGACGGGCGTTGAGGCTGGACCACCACTCCCGCTCCAACTCGGTCAACTGGGAGCCGCTGAATCCGAGCGTCAGAAAATTGGTGATGGTGATGCAAACGAGAATGAGGGGCGGGCAGGCCACCACCACATTGACCGCCCAGTGGCCGGTCGCGGGGGCCTCGAGGTGATCGGGCAGCCAAGCGTCACTGACCTGTGTGAAGTACCACAACAGCCTCAGCATCAGACACAGAAGCAGGCCCCCCACCAGCCCCCCCATCGCGCTGGACCACGCCACGGAGCGCGACCGACGCCCGGCCCGACAGCCCACCAGGTAGTTCACCCCCACAAAGATTCCCGTGGTGGCCGCCAAAACGGGAAGCCCGACCTGGCTGGCTTTCGCGCGGCTCTCGTCCCAGTCGCCTCGATTGAGCACCAGCAGCAACGAGAGGCAGGCGGCGGCGAAGACCCAGGGGAGCACCACACCCACCAGATACTTTTTGAGCCGCTGCCGCAGGTGCGGAATATCCTCGTTGGTGATGAGAGGTGGTGCGGCGCTGGAAAGGGGAGTGGCTGGTCGGGGAACCTGTGCGGCCGCTCCCAGAATGCCCCGCGCAATCCCGTACAACAGCCCGATGGCGGCGGGAACATGGTAGGCGCAGATGACGGCAACGGTGGCTTGGTGGGCGCTGATGAACACCTCCACCACAATCCGAATCAGCAGGAACAACAGCAGCATGGCCAGGGCCAACACCACCTGGTTCAGCAGCAGATTGCGCAGATAGATCGCGAACAGCGTCCAGGTGTCAAAACTGAACAGGCCTCGCAACGGGGCCAAGTAGTTGCTGTACAACCGGAGATGGTGGATTTCCGGAACGTTCGCAGAAGGAGGAACCTTGGCATTCGGACCAGTCGGCCCCGCCTCGCGCGGCGCCTCACCGCCGGTGGGAACCCCGGGCGGCGGTCCGGAAGCAGACCGCTGTCCGCCACCGGACCAGGGGGGGATGAGCTGACGTTCGACCGTGGCGAAGCCGGATCGGGCGATCCAGGCCGAGAGCCAGGCGCCGATGTATCCCCCGCCCGAGACGGTCGACAAATAGTCGAACCGCGGGAGCAGCCCCCACAGCGCCAATCCCTGCAGCACACCCAGGGCGAAGGTCGCGCTGCGGATTCCGCCCCCCGAGATGGCCAGGCCGCACAGGTCGGCATGCAGTGCCCGCTGCTGCAGGTGAAAGATTTCCAGTTCATCCCCGGCTTCAGCGGGGTCCGGCAGCCAGACGTCGACTTCGGGAGTGGCGGGCAGCCGTTGTTCTCCCACCACGTTCCCCGCCTGAAGAGCGGACCGCCGGGCTTGGATCCAGCCCAGCTCGGCCAGCAAGACCTCCCGCAGCGAGTGACTGACGTCTGGTGTCGACATGAGGGAACCGGGTCCGTGAAGGCAAGGGAGTCACCGTCGATTGTCTCGCCGGGACCAGGGGGGATGCAATTCGCACCCCCATTGAAACAGAGGCTCTTGGCCGGGTCGCTTCGGGCAGCGCTGGGGAGCGGGGAAGCCACACCTCAAAAGATCACTCGCGCGACTCGGGCTTTGATCAGTGCAGCCGATGCAGGCCCCGTTCCAGCCGTCGGTCGTTCCACCACACCATCGCCCGAGGTTCGTGTTGGATCAACTTGACCAACTGGGTGGGAGAACAGTCGAGGTGCCGGGCAGCGGGTTTGGGGTCGAATTCGGCGGCTGAAATGGCGTCGAGCGCCTCGGCCAGCAGGCAGGGGAAATCGACATGGGCGGGATTGATCTGCAGCCGTCCCCCCCGGCAGCGGGACTTCCACAACGTGGAGGGGGAGACAGACGCAGAGGGATCGGGCGGGGAGCGAACTTCCACGGCCAGCCGCACCCGCAGACGGTGGATCGCCGCCTGGCGGTTTTCCCCCTGCGTGCGGCGTTCGTTCGCCTCGGCCTCCAGACCGGTCGGCCGGTGTTTCAACACCACCGCCGTCTCGACCTTGTTGCGGTTTTGACCTCCCGGTCCTGACCGCCGGGTGAAGGTCTGGTCGCAGTCGGCCAGGAGCCGTTCGGGGTCGAGACAGGCCGGATGCGGATGAGAACGATCGTCGGACATGGATGGATCGTACCACAGGTGCCGTGCAAGCGGTGTTCCCCCAGGGGAACTCGGTGGCGGTTTGTCGATGGGTTACGCCATAATGGATGGAGGGGTTGTGGACGATTCCAACCCGGATTTTGACCGACGGAGTGGTTCCTGCGTCCTGTGTTCCGATTGAGATTGTGGCCGACTTATCACCCCCCGCCAGTAGCCGTGAGACTTCGCCAACACAACCGTTGTGGGCCTATGTCGGTCCCTTTGCGGCCTACATGGTGTTGACCAGCATCGAAGGGAAGGGTTGGTTGGGCATTCCCTATGAGGGCTGGTACTGCCTGAAGGTGCTGGTGGTGCTGGCCCTGCTCTGGCACTTCCATCGGGCTTGGCCCCGCTGGAATTCGCGTGGGTTGGGCTGGGGGCTGGCCCTGGGGGTCTTGGGGGTGGTCGTGTGGCTGGCCCTCGACCGGCTGCAACTGGCCATTCCCGGCCTCGCCGGTCTGGTGGAATCTGTGATGGGGTCCCGCGAAGGGTTCAATCCCTTCGCCCAGCACGGAGTCAACCTGCACTCCGTGAGCTTTGTCCTGATTCGGCTGCTGGGCTTGGCGCTGGTGGTGCCCGTGATGGAAGAGATTTTCTGGCGCGGCTTTCTGGCCCGTTATCTGATCAACGACAACTTCACCCAGGTTCCGCAGGGGCAATTCACCCCCCAGAGTTTCGCGATCGTGACAGCGGCTTTTGTCGCGGTGCATCCCGAGTTGCTGGCGGCCACCGCCTGGGGAGCGCTGGTGAATTGGCTGTATCACAAAACCGGCAACGTCTGGGCGTGCGTGGTGATGCATGCCGTCACAAACCTGCTGTTGGGGATCTGGATTCTGTCGACCGGTGCGTGGCGACTGTGGTAAAATCGGAATTCCGGTGGCGAATGGGTTGTTGTGACGGAGGGTGTCGGGCGATGCGAGTGCCCGGCCGAAATGGATGGTCAACAGACGGTCACAACCGATCGACCGACTGAGTGGATGTACCCTGTGAATTTGGTGGTGCCTTGATGTCTCCTCGCGAGTTCTTCCACCATGAGCGGCCGGGCAGTCGGCGTGACTTTCTGGGCCGGTCGGGGGCGGGATTTGGCGCGCTGGCGCTGCATGACCTGCTGACGCGTGACCGGCGGGTATCGGCTGCCGGTCCCTCGGCCACTCCGCATCCCCTGCGGGCGCGGGCCGGACATCTGGCCCCCACCGCCCGCAGCGTGATCTTCTGCTTCATGGATGGAGGTCCCAGCCACCTCGACACGTTCGACCGCAAGCCCTTGATCAACGAGCTGGCCGGTCAACCGCTGCCGAAGTCGGTCGAGCGGGTCATCACCCCGATGGGCATTTCCGAGAATCCGCTGCTCCCCTCGCAACGGAAGTGGCAGCGGTATGGCGCGAGTGGGCTGGAGATTTCGGATTGGTATCCGCAGGTGGCCGAGATGGCCGACGACCTGTGTGTGCTGCGGTCGTGCTGGGCCGATGGTCTGAATCACGTGGGCAGTGTCTGCCAGATGAACACCGGTTCGATCCTGGCGGGGCGTCCCAGCCTGGGGGCCTGGGTGAACTACGGTCTGGGAAGCGAGAACGAGAATCTGCCTGGGTTCGTGGTGCTGTTGGACAACGACCGCGAACCTCCCGGGGGAAACCGGGTGTGGGGGACCGGCTTCATGCCGGCCACCTATCACGGGACGCGGTTCCGGAATGGCGCGACCCCGGTTCTGCACCTGGCCCCTCCCCCCGAGATTGACCCGGGACAGCAGCGGGCGAAGCTCGACTTCATTGCCGAACTGAACCGGCGGCACCTGCGCGACCGGGCGGGCGATTCGGAACTGGAGGCGCGAATTGCCTCGTATGAACTGGCCTTCCGGATGCAGTCTGAGGCCCCCGTCGCAGTCGACCTCTCGCAGGAGACCGAGGCGACGCAGGCGGCTTACGGAATGCACGACAAGGCGACAGCGGCGTTTGGCCGGAACTGCCTGCTGGCCCGCCGCCTGGTCGAACGGGGGGTGCGGTTTGTGCAGCTCTACTCGGGCTCGGGCAGCCAATGGGATGCCCACACCAAGATCGAGGAGAACCATTCGCGGCTGTGCCGGTCGACCGACCAGCCCATCGCGGGTCTGTTGCGGGATCTGAAACAACGGGGTCTGCTGGATCAGACGCTGGTGATCTGGGGGGGTGAATTTGGCCGGACCCCGATGTCGGAGAAGGGCGACGGCCGCGACCACGATCCCCACGGGTTCTCGATGTGGTTGGCGGGTGGAGGGGTGAAGGGTGGCCAGGTGATTGGGGCCAC
>JBKCTR010000830.1:0-7388 GCA_046318755.1 Planctomycetaceae bacterium | reverse complement strand
CAGTCCACCCGAATCCCGGCACCTCGGGAAGAGGGGCGGGCGTGGCGGGCGACGAGGGAGGCGTGGAAACAGTCTGGGATTGAGACATTGCACCGGCTGCCGGCAGGAACCATCACGAGACACTGAGTGCCTACTACGCCGCGGATGGCGCCGCTGAAGGGCGCGGAGATCTTTCCTCAATACCATCCACTCCTTATGATCGCCCGTCAGACGGCTTGTCAGCCGTCTGAAGCCCCCCGACCGGCCCAAGCGGAGCGGTTCGCGATCCCCCCAAGCCACGAGCTGTCTGTCGCTTCTGGCCGCCGATCTTTCCGGTGTCGGCCCAGTGCTGGCAAAGTGTGGTCACTCGACAACCGTTGGTTCCGGTCGCGTCTCCGTGGTGATCCCCACGGTCGGGGCTCAGGATTGCCAGCGCGTCTCTTCTTCGTACAGCATCCCTCGCACATCATTTTGGGCCGTTTGCCCACCCGTCCATTCGTCCGACATGCGCCCAGGTTCCCCGCGCGGCGGGCGTCTGGAAAACGGCGCGGCACCCCTTGGCCATTCCTCAAATTCCCCAGTCCATGCTGCCTCTCGGTCTGATCGGTTTGGGACCCCAATGGCAGTGTCTGTACAAACCGGCACTGCAGCGATTGCGGCCCCGGTTGGGAATCCGCGCTGTCTTCACCCCCATTCCGGCTCAGGCCCTGGCGTGCTGCCAAGAGTGGGAGTGCGAGCTGCAAGAGTCGCTGGGAACGCTGGCCGAATGCCACGAGGTGCAGGCGATTGCGATTCTCGACGCGGGTTGGTTCAGCACCATTCCGGTCGAATTTGCCTGCCGACTGGGGAAGCCCGTGTTCCTGGCCGACGCTCTCGGCAGCCTCAGCCCCCAGCTCGCCTCGCTCGTCACCCTGGCGGAAGACACGGGCACCATGGTGATTCCCGATCTGCTGCATCGGCATTCACCGGCCACCACACGGCTGAGGGAACTGCTGGCGACCCGGCTGGGGAAACCGCGTGCCATTGAGTGCGATGTGGTGGTGGGGCCCAACGGGAGGCTGCCGGGGTTTCTCTCAAATCCCTGGGCGGTCGCCATCGACTGGTGCCACGCCATCACAGGGACCATTCCTGTGCGGGTCGAGCCGGCCGAGGGCTTGCCGGGACAAGCGTGCCTGGCCGTCCAATTTGCTCCCTTCGCTGACCGTTCCCTGCCGCCGTTGGCCCGGCTGAACCTGATTCGCGTGGCCGAAGGAGCCTCCCCGGCAGCGGGAGGAACGGCCGTGACACGAGCGCGGTTGGTCTGCGAACGGGGCGTGGCCGAGCTGCAGGGACACGACCAGATTTCGTGGCAGTCGGGGGGAACCCAGGCGGAAGAACGGTTGGGGGGTGAGCGTTCGGCGGCGGAACTGGTGCTCGACCTGTTCGCCCGGCGGGTGCGGGGGGGGTTGATCCCGCTCGCCGAGCTGGGACTCGGCCTGCGTTCTCTGCAATGGGGACAACTCGCGGACGAGTCGCTGGCGGCGGGGACCCAACGCCGCCTGGACAGTCCTGCGGCAGTCAGTCCCCCGTCCTGATTTCTCGCTGTCCCCCGCCAGACTCCGGTCATGACCAAGCCATCCGACCCCGCTGCTCTCCCGGCTGACCCGAATCGAGTGGTGCCCCCTCCTCCTCCGCAGCCCGACCAGCAACAGATGGCGCTCGAGCGCACCTACCTGGCGCATGAGCGTACGCTGATGGCTTGGGTCCGAACGGGGGCTTCGCTGGTGACCTTCGGCATCACCCTGTCGAAGTTCTTCGAACACATCTACGAGACCGGGGAGGCCCGCCGTCCCCTGCGCATTTTCGGACCCAACGCGATCGGGGTCTTGATGGTGCTGCTGGGAGTGGCCACGATGTTGACCGCGAGCTGGCAGCATCGCCACGCGATGCGCCGCCTGGGGGTCTACGATCATGCCCCGCTCATCTCACCAGCTTTGGTTCTCAACCTCCTGATGGCCTGCCTGGGGGTGGTGTTCCTGCTGTCGCACTTTTTGGAGTTCTGAGGGGCGAGCGAAACGCGGGGCGCAACCGTGCGAATGGCCGCCGACCAGCGAACCTCCGGCTCACCCTCCCAATCGCATCAGTTCCCGTCCCCCGGATGCCTGGAGTCCATCGATGACCCGCTTTCAACCGAGTGCCGCCCAAGTGGCGGCATTCCACCACGACGGCTTTTTCGTGGTGCCGGAGCTGTTCGATTCCCGCGAGATCACCCTGCTCAGCCAGATTGCCCGGATCGATCACCAGGCGGCCGCCGCAGCCAGTCGGGCCGACGGCGAGGGGGGGGCCATCCGCCTGCACGTCGAGAACGAACTGCACGACGACATCTACTCGGCCATGGTCCGCAGCCGTCGGATCGTGGGAACGATGCAACAACTTCTGGAAGAAGAAGTCTACCACTGGCATCACAAGCTGATCCTCAAAGAGCCGCGGGTCGGGGGGGCCTGGGCCTGGCACCAGGACTACGGCTATTGGTACCACAACGGCTGCCTGGCCCCGCAACTCGCCAGTTGCCTGATTGCCGTCGACCGCGCCACCCGCGAGAACGGCTGCCTGCAGGTGATTCGGGGGTCGCATCGCCTGGGCCGGCTGGAGCACGGCAAGGTGGGGGACCAGACGGGCATTTTTGACAACGCGCGGCTGCAGGCCATTCTGTCCCGGCAGGAACTGGTGTACTGCGATCTCGAACCAGGCTCGGCTATTTTCTTTCACAGCAACCTGATTCACCGCTCGGACCAGAACAAAAGCCCCGATCCGCGGTGGGCTTTCATCTGCTGCTACAACGCCCGCTCGAATGATCCTTACCACGTCTCGCGGCATCCGCAGTACACCCCGCTGGAGGTGTGGGAGGATGAACGCGTGCGGGAGATCGGCGAACAGCGGTTGGCGAATCTGAGTGGTGAATCGATCTGAACGGGACTGTCGCCCACAGATCCGGTTTGCTGCGACGGAACGGTCGCAGGCGCATCAGCGATGTCGTCTGCCACAGGCCTCTTCCACGCTCATTCGATTGGCCGCGCAACACCGCCGGGCAGGAGAGTGCGGCAGGCAAGAGACTCCGGCGTGTGAGACGGAGCGCCCGAAAGAGTGACGCGCGAGCCAACGACCACCGAGCGCAGCCCAGTGACCCCCCGCCCCGCGCTTCTGTTTACGGATCGTAACCGAGGTTCGGGGCCAGCCATTTTTCACAGTCCCGCAGGCTCAGCCCCTTGCGCTCGGCATACTGTTCGACCTGATCGCGGGTCAGGCGGTCGACGGCGAAGTACCGACTTTGGGGGTGCGAGAAGTACCAGCCCGACACCGACGCGGCAGGATGCATCGCGAACGATTCGGTCAGGTGGATGCCGGTGTGCTGTTCGGCCTGCAGCAGGTCGAACAACGTCCTTTTTTCGGTGTGGTCCGGGCAGGCGGGATAGCCGGGGGCGGGGCGAATGCCGCGGTACTTCTCGTCGATCAACTCCTCATTCGACAGGGCCTCGGAGGCACCGTAACCCCAGTCGCGGCGGGCCTGGGCGTGCAGATACTCGGCGAACGCCTCGGCCAGTCGGTCAGCGAGGGCCTTGGTCATGATCGAGTGGTAGTCGTCATGGTCCGCCTCGAATTTCTTCACCAGCGGGTCGATGCCAATTCCGGTGGTGACGGCGAAAGCGCCCAGGTAGTCGAGCCGGCCCGAATCGAGCGGGGCGATAAAATCGGCCAGTGAGAGCTGTGTCGACACCCCCTTGCGTTCCCATTGCTGCCGGAGCATGTGGAACCGGCACAATTCGTCGCTGCGGGAGGTGTCTTGGTAGATCACCACGTCGTCCCCCACCGAGTTGGCGGGCCAGAAACCATACACGCCGCGGGCGGTCAGCAAACGCTGCTGGACGATTTCATCGAGCAGACGGCGGGCATCGGCATAGAGCTTGCGGGCTTCGGCCCCCACCACTTGATCGTCGAGAATCCGGGGATAGGCACCGCGCAGTTCCCACGCCTGGAAGAAGGGGGACCAGTCGATGTAGGGGACCAATTCGGCGAGGGGCAGGTTGTCGAGCACGCGGCGGCCCACAAACGAGGGAACCGCGATCTCGACCGTGGGCCAGCCGCCGTCGAACCGCCGACGGACCGCCTCGGCATAGGTGAGCAGCGACTTCTGCTGGCGTTCCGCGAACGCCTTGCGGTCCCGCTCCTGAAGGCTCTGCAACTGCTGCAGATAAGGCTTCTTCAGCCCGGCATCGGTCAGGTTGCCGACCACCGTGACCGACTGCGAGGCGTCGGGCACATGCACCACGGGCTGCTGGTAGGCGGGGGCAATCCGCACGGCCGTGTGTTTCGCGCTGGTGGTGGCACCACCAATCAGCAGGGGAATGGTGAACCCCTCGCGCTGCATCTCGCGGGCCACGTGCACCATCTCATCGAGCGACGGGGTAATCAGCCCGCTCAACCCCACCAGGTCGACCTGATGTTCACGGGCCGCGTTGAGGATCTGCTCGCAGGGAATCATCACCCCCAGGTCGATGACCTCGTAGTTGTTGCAGGCCAGCACCACCCCGACGATGTTTTTGCCGATGTCATGCACATCCCCCTTGACGGTGGCCAGCAGCACCTTGGCGCGGGCTCCCTGGGCCTCTCCCGAGAGGGCCTTCTCGGCCTCCATGTAAGGCAACAGCCAGGCGACCGCCTTCTTCATGACGCGGGCGCTTTTGACCACCTGGGGGAGAAACATCTTCCCGGCACCAAACAGGTCTCCCACGATGTTCATGCCGTCCATCAGCGGGCCCTGAATGACCGCCAGGGGCTTGCCATACTTGAGTCGGGCCTCTTCGGTGTCGACATCGATGAAGTCGGTGACCCCCTTCATGAGGGCATGGGCCAGCCGCTCTTCGACCGTGCCCTGCCGCCACGCCTCTTCCTGCTGGGGGCCGCGGTCTTTCTTCTTGACCCGGGCCGAGAAGTCGACCAGGCGCTCGGTGGCGTCAGGCCGGCGGTTCAACACCACGTCTTCGACATGCTGCAGCAGCTCGGGCTCGATTTCCTCGTACACCGCCAGTTGCCCGGGGTTGACGATGCCCATGTCGAGACCGGATTTGATGGCATGATACAAGAAGACCGAGTTGATCGCCTCGCGAACCACGTCGTTCCCTCGCAGCGAGAACGACACATTGCTGACCCCCCCGGAGATCTTCATGCGGGGGCAGACCTGCTTGATCTGCCGGGTGGCCTCGAAGAAGTTCACCGCATACGGGTTGTGCTCTTCGATGCCCGTGGCGATGGTGAGGATGTTGGGGTCGAAGAAGATGTCTTCCGGGGGGAACCCGACCTGCTCGGTCAGCAGACGGTAGGCCCGTCGGGCAATCTCCACACGCCCCTCGACCGACGTCGCCTGGCCCACCTCATCGAAGGCCATCACCACCACCGCGGCCCCATACCGCCGAATCAGGCGGGCCTGCTCGAGGAACTTCTCCTCACCCTCCTTCAGGCTGATCGAGTTGACCACCCCCTTGCCCTGAAGGCACTTCAGCCCCGATTCGATGACCGACCATTTCGAACTGTCGATCATGAAGGGAATCGCGGCGACCTCGGCTTCGCCCCCCAGCATCTGCACAAACCGCGTCATCGCCTGCTCGCCGTCGAGCAGCGCCTCGTCCATGTTGATGTCGAGAATGTTCGCGCCGTTGGTCACCTGCTCGCGGGCCACCGCCACCGCCGACTCGTAATCTCCCGACAAGACCAACCGGGCGAATTTCTTCGAACCCGTCACATTGGTCCGCTCGCCGATCATCACGAAGTTGGTCTCGGGTCGGATCGTGAAGGGGTCGAGACCACTCAGCCGGGTGTATGGCTCGACCTGCGGAATGGCCCGGGGCACCACCCCCTCCACCGCTCGGGCAATCTCGCGGATATGGTCGGGCGTGGTGCCGCAGCAGCCCCCCACGATGTTCAAAAAGCCCTGCTCGGCCCAGTCGCGCAACTGCGGAGCCAGGCTTTCGGGAGTCTCGGGGAAGCCCGTGGGCAACAGGGGGTTCGGCAACCCGGCGTTGGGATGGGCCGAGACGCTGATGGGGGCGATCCGTGACAGTTCCTCCAGCAGCGGCCGCATTTCCTTGGGGCCCAGCGCGCAATTCATGCCCACGCTGACGAGGGGCACATGCGAGATCGAGTTCCAGAACGCCTCGACGGTCTGTCCGGTGAAACCGCGGTTTCCCTTCTCTTGAATGAAGGTGACCGACGCCATGATGGGAACCCGGCGGGCCTGTTCTTCATCGAACAGTTTTTGAATCGCGAAGAACGCCGCCTTCGCATTGAGTGGATCGAAGATGGTCTCCACCAGCAGCAGGTCGACCCCTCCCGCGAGCAACCCGCGGACCTGCTCGGCATAGGCCTCGACCAGTTCGTCGAAAGTGGTCCGTTTGGCGTCGGGATTGCTGGCATCGGTGAGGAACGAGGTGGTCTTGTCGGTCGGGCCGATGCTGCCGGCGACGAACCGCGGTCGATCGGGGGTCTGCTCCGACGCCCGGTCGGCGGCCCGCCGGGCAATTCGCGCCGCCGCTTCGTTCAATTCAAACGCCAGGGGCTGCAGCCCGTAACGCTCGAGTGAGATCGACTGGGCATTGAACGTGTTGGTCTCGACAATGTCGGCCCCCGCCTCGAAGTATTGAGAGTGGATCTCCTCAATAATCCGCGGTTGCGTCAGGCAGAGCAGATCACCCAACCCCTTCAGATCGTTGGGATGCGAGGCAAACCGCGAACCCCGGTAATCGGTGTCTCCCAGTTTGTACCGCTGGATCATCGTCCCCATGGCTCCATCGAGGATCAGGATCCGACGCGCCAACTCGGTGTGAAACGTGGTCTGGGGGGCAACCGCGGCAGGACGAGTCATGGAGGCCGAGAGAGGACAGAACGAAAAAACCTCCCGGCGACGGATGGCACCGGAAAAACACCCCCTAAGTATATCGCCTTACCCCAGGGGGCTCATCTCACAGCGGGATTCCCCGACCGGCGCCCCCACGGGGAACTGCCGGTTGGGAGGAATGTGACACGCGTTGGCCCGGCGGAACTCCCTTGTTCCCCACGCCTGACTGGCTATGATCGTTAGCCAGCGAAGCATTTTGGATCCAAGGTTCCCGAGTCAGCCTTTTCTCCCGTGTTGCATTACGATTTTGATCAGAGTCTCGGCTTCTGGGTGTGCGGGATGGCCCACGCCCTGAGGCGGGAGATGAACGTCGAATTGGCGCGGGAGGGAATTACCTACAGGCAGTGGGAGGTTTTGGTCTGTCTGGCGTTTGGCGACACCACGCAGACCGAGATCGCGAATCGGTTGGGAATTGAGGCCCCCACGCTGGTGGGTGTGCTGGAAAGGATGGAGCGGGATGGGTGGCTGGAGCGGACCGCTT
>JBKCTR010000829.1:0-3554 GCA_046318755.1 Planctomycetaceae bacterium | reverse complement strand
GCCCAACACCCCACACGCCGAGAATCGCAGCCAGTCCCGACGGGACAGGGCCGGTCCGGAACGCCGACTGCGGGGGGAACGCGAATGCGACATGATGGGAAACTTCCGAAACGGCGAACGAAACACGACGCTGCAGCCCCGGGGGCTCAGCGGTTGAACAGGAACTCACTGCTGTTGAGCAGCGACCAAAAGACATCCCCCAGCGCCTGCTTCCAGTCGCCGGTGGGACCACCCGTCTCGACGTACTTCTCGAGCCGCCGCCGCTCTTCGACCTCGGGAGGTCGCCCCAGTGCCGCCAGGTACAGCGTCTCAATCCGCTCGCTGTGCGTCATCAGGGGAAAATCAATCAAGGCGGCCAGGGTCTGGCTGTTCTCGGGACTGGTGGCGTCGGCGACAAACTTTCCGTTCATCATCGCCAGCGCCTGCAGAATGGTGGTCTGGGTCTCGGTTTGCGAATCGCGGGTGTTTTCAAACATCTGCAAAAACTCGGCCCGGACCGAGTTGGGGTCGCCCAGTGGAGACATGTTCCGGCCCCGTTCTTCCCGGAAGCCGGTGGCCTGCGCGATGCTGTCGAAGATCTGGTCGGGACTCAGCCCCTTCACCGCCATCCGCGAAAAGAGCCGGGGATCGGTCTGCGACGCATCTGTCTGCCGACTGGTCCGCTGATAAGCCTGAGTGGCGGTCAACACCCGAATCACCAGCTTCAGGTCATGCCCCGACTCGACGAACATCCGCGCGAGCCGGTCGAGCAACTCAGGATGACTGGCCGGATTCTCGGTGGTGAAGTCGTCAATCGGATGGACGATCCCCACGCCGAAGAACTGTCCCCACAACCGATTCACCAGCGTGCGGGCGAAGTAGCCGTTCTCGGGCGAGACCATCCAGTTCGCCAGAATCCGGCGGGGCGAATCGCGAAAGCCCAACGTCGGCTGCGATCCATCGAAGTACGTGGGGGTGACCGTTTTCCCCTTGAGGGGAATTTCCAACTGCGTGGGACCCAGCGCCTCTTCGATGGCGTTGATCTGCATCATCCCCGCGTCGGCATTGCCGTCCCGTTTCAGCCCGGCGAAGAACGCGGCATAGCCCCAGAACTGTTCCTGCTTCCAATCGTCGAAGGGATGGTCGTGGCATTGGGCACACTCGATCCGCACTCCCAGAAACATCCGCGCCGTGCTGGCGGCCAGGTTCTCGGGCTTGAGCTGCTTCGCCTGGTAATAGCTGAGGGCGTTGAGCCCCACCTGCGGCTCGAAGGGATTCGCCGCCTGCCGGGGGTCGACCGTCATCTCGAGAATCTCGCGCACCAGCACGTCATAGGCGACATTGTCGAGCAGCCGGCGGCGCAGCCACGCCTCGAACGGGGGAAGCAGAAACCGCACTTCGGGGTTCGAGTCGGCCTCGGGAATCATCACCCCACGCCAGACCCGGGCGAAGTGGGCCACATACGCCGGGCCGGCCAGCAGCTCGTCCACAGCCCGGCGACGTTTGTCGGGACGGGTGTCGGCCAGAAACTCCCGCAGGGCCGAGACCCGAGGGACCCTCCCGGCCACATCCAGCGAGACCCGCCGGAAAAACTCGGCATCATCGGCCAGCGGCGCGGCCACCACCTGTTCCTCGGCCAGCCGCGAGTCGAGGAATCGGTCAATCTCCGCCGCGAGTTCCGCCACCCGGGCGTCCAGCGCTTCGGCCGTCGCGGCAGTGGGGGCCGACGAACGCCGGGCCGGTTCGTCACCCCGCAAATCGGCCCGGTTGGCCAAACCCCATCCCCCAGCCGCCAGCCCGGCGATCAACACGCTGCGGGCGGCCTGCCTCACAAGCGAACCGAGCCGACTCGAAAAACAGCCCGGGCGGCTCGTTGCGCTGCGCGGGTTCGCGGGCGATGTGACGGGGATGGAGGGCATGGATCGGCACCAGAAATCAGCAACACGAAACGCGAGCTTGGGTTGGCGGGATGCCGAGAGGGGCCGACACCACGCAACCCATGAGAACAACCTCCCAGATCCCGAACGGACCGGATTTCGTCCAGCCAACTCCACGAATTCCGCGGCCGCACACGGACGGGTGTGCGCTAATCGAGATCGAGGACCTCGGCGGGAAAGATGGGACCTTCAACGCAGGTGCGGCGGTAGTCCCAGTCGCCGTTCGGTTCCTTGACCTTGGTGACACAAGTGAAGCAGGCTCCAAACCCGCATGCCATGGGGGTTTCGAGCGAAAGCCAGCAGCGGGCCTGGAACCGGGCGGCCAACTGCGCGACCCCCTTCATCATCCGTTCCGGACCGCAGCAGTAAACCGCCACCCTCTGGGCGGCCATGGGGTTCCCGGCATGCTGGCTCAGCCAGCGTTCGACCAGTTCCGTGACAAACCCACGATGCCCGCGCGAGCCATCGTCGGTGGCGATTTGCAGATCGATCCCCAGACGCTGCAAGTCGTCGGTCCCCACCAGATAGTCGGCCGACCGGGCCCCGTAGCAGAACGTGATCTGTTCGGCCCCCAGTGGCCGGGCGATCTGCCGATTCGCCCCCGCGGCCCCCGCCCCGGCCCCATAGCGATGGGCCCCCAGTGCTTCCCGGATCACGGCCGGAAAGGGGGTGTTGCCAATCCCCCCGGCCACCAGCAGCAGGCGCTCACACGCCGGGAGAGGAAAACCATTCCCCAGCGGCCCCCAGACCTCCACCTCACCCCCCTTGGCCCAGTTGGGCATCAGCCGCGTCGCCTTCCCCAGAATGAGGTAGACGAGGTCGATTCCGCTCGGTCGCGCGGGGTCATCCCCCCAGACATCGTACAGGGCGAAGGGCCGGCCCAGCAGCGGGTCGGTCTCGCCAGGGGCCTTCACCATGAAGAACTGGCCAGGCAAAGCGGCATCGGCCAGTTCGGGACAGGCGAGCCGGAGGCGGAAGGTATCGCGGGCGAGCCGAGTCTGGGCTACCAACGGCACCGTCTGCTGGCGGGCGCAGGGGACCAAACCGGGAAGGGGCGGCAGGGGCAAAGTGCTCATGAGGTCCATGGTAGTGCGGCGACGGCGTGGGAACAATTTGGGCAGCGGGGTCGCCAGTCCGAGGCCACCCCTGGTGTCGGCCGACTGGATTTGGGACAGAGATCGATCAAAAACCGCCGAGCCGATCCTCAGGACAGGGGATCCTGTGGCCACGGCGGGCCGAATATGAGGCGGGGGGAGCGAGAAAACCGTCTTTTTCCCGGGTGATTTCCAGAAGACACCCTCTGGCGAGCCCAGGTCGACCGCTCACATTGACCGATCGGATCAGTCTGCTTAGAATGCGGATCTTCCCGAGAGGGCAGCCTGCCTGCCTTCCCACCGGAATACCCGGGGCGTGGCTCAGCCTGGTAGAGCGCTTGGTTCGGGACCAAGAGGTCGCTGGTTCGAATCCAGTCGCCCCGATTCGCCGAAGGCGAATAGAGCAGGAGAGCAGGGGAAAAGGAGATCAGGAGAAAAGCAGACTTCAGCGGCAGATCCAACACTGCCTGAATGTTGCCTCTCCTGCGGTCTCCTGTTCCCCTGCTCTCCTCTTCTTTTTTGAACCGCAATCGAACCATGCCGG